>JASHQD010000337.1 GCA_030037755.1 Terriglobia bacterium | reverse complement strand
ACCTTGTCGCGCATCATGGACTTGAGGTAGTGCGCGAAGCGGCAGGTAGCCATCATGTAAGGCAGTTGAGCCGAAAGACGCGCATTGGCGGTCGCCGCATCCTTGTCGTACACCTTGGCCTTGTTGCAGGACTGAATACTGAAGAAGGCCGCCTTGTCGGTGCCTTTGCAGTGCACCAGCGGCACCAGACCCTGGTCCGCGAGCTCCTTCTCGCGCCGGTCGGTGATCGCGATCTCGGTGGGACACTTCAGCGCAACGTCGCCCTCGTCGGTGCGAAACGTGTGAGCAGGAAGACCCTCAACCAGCCCGCCGCCCTCGACACCACGAATGGCGGTACACCAGCCGTACTTGGAGAAGGCATTCGTGATTCGAGCGCCGAGTGCGTACGCTGCGTTACCCCAAAGGTACTTGGAATGCTCGGTGCCGTCGACGCCCTCCTCATAATTGAACCCATCAACCGGCTTCGTGTCCCGGCCGTAAGGCAGGCGCATCAGGATCCGGGGACAGGTAAGGCATACATACTTCGAATCCTCGCTCTGGCGGAATGACTTCCACTTCGCGAACTCGGTGCTGTCAAAGATCTTGCCGATGTCCCTCGGCTGATCGAGCGTCGTGTAACTGGGCAGATTGAGCAACTCAGGAGAGGCCGCGGACAGGAACGGGGCGTGCGCCCCGGCCGCCACCTGCGATACTTTCTCGATCAGTTCCATGTCTTCCGGATGGCGCGAGAACTCGTAGTCGCCGATCAGGGCGCCGAACGGCTCGCCGCCGAAAATCCCGAACTCCTCTTCGTAGACCTTCTTGAACATGGCGCTCTGGTCGAACTCCGCCGCTCGCTGGAGGTCGCGCAGCAGTTCCTTCTTGGAGACGTTCAGGATTCGAATTTTCAGGCTCGAACTGGTTTCCGACTGGTCCAGCAGATACTTGAGCCCCCGCCACGTCGCTTCCAGCTTCTGGAACTGAGGATGATGCAACACCTCGTTGAGCTGAATCGAAATAAGGTGATCGATCTGCGCAAGCCGCGCCGTGATCATCTGGTCCGCGTCGCGCCCCAGCGCCATCGAGCCTTCCAGCACCTGGCTGACAAACTCCTTGATCAGGCTCTTGCCGCGTTCCCGCGCACCTGTGTCCGCGAACCGGCCCTGCTCCACAATCTGGTCGAGCAGGCTCGATTCAGTGGTTTCGACTGCCGCCGCCTGGGCCGCCGCTGAGGCCTTTTCCAACTCAGCCATTGGACTCCTCCTTCTCGCCAACTTCCGACTTCAACTGGTCCAGCTTTTCAGAGCGGCTCACAGCCTCGAGTAGCGCTTCGTCCAGCTTGTCATTGGTCTGCAGAGTACCCTTCAGATCGCTCAGGCGGGTACGGAGCTCCAGCAGTTCCCGCAACGGCTTCACCTGGCGGGCGACGTTCTCGGGCTCAAAGTCATCCAGGCTTTTGAAGTGCAGATCCACCTTCAGCTGGCCGGCATTCGGGTCGTCGCTCAACTTGTTCTCGACCGCAAACGCGATATGCGGTTTCATGCTGTCCAATACCGAATCAAAGTTGTCGGGAGTGACCTCCACGAATCGCCGTTCGCGCAGCTTCGGCAGCGGCTGCTCGGGTTGCCCCGTGAAATCTCCCAGCACTCCCATGACAAACGGCAGTTCTTTTCTCTCAATGGCGTCGCCCACCTCCACGTCGTAAGTCACATGCACTCGCGGCGGCCGGACTCGTCCCAATTTTTTATGGACGCTCTCGCTGGGCATACAAATACCTCCCTCTAGCCTTTCGCTACTGAGACTGTTAAGTGCGATAGTCAATATCACAGCCGTATTCGGATTGTCAAGGGCTTTCCGGAAGATGCGGAGAGGCGTCTGATCAGGACGGTGTTACCGCGCGCTCGTTTTGTCCCAGCGGCCGGCAATCACAGAAGGGGGATCGGCAATGGATTGAAAGCGCACCAGCCGCGCCTCATCCCGCGACTTGATCGAGGCGAGCGGCATCACGCCAAAATCCAAGATCCGTTCTATTGCCTCCTCGGCAAGCAAAATCTCGGCGCAAGGGGTGAGTCGATGTTCTCCGTTCTGCACATACCCGTGCAGCGGCAGTCCTTTGACATCGGCGTGCGCTCCGGGACGCATGCTCCAGCCGCTGTCACTGAACCCCTGCGCGAGCAGATAACCACAGGCAAACGCAGGATTTCCCCACAGATAGTCCTCCTGCCGCGGCGGACCCGTGATCTCTTCGAAATCGAAGGCTTCGGTTCTGTCGGTTTCCTTGCCGTAGGGCAGCCGGAGAAGGAAGCGCGGCAACACCAGGCCGATGTAGCGGGCGTCCGCAGAGCGACGAAGGGTATGCCACTCTGGCGACGCATATCGGTCGGAATCGGCAGTTTCGGGCGACGATAGCCCGATCAAAGACGGGTCAGCCGCTGCCAGGAAGGGCGCGCCGGCCATGCGCGCCAGTTGACCCGCTCGGGCCAGAAGCTCGATATCGCCCCTGCTGTCGTTAAAAGTGTAGACACCAAGCACCACGGCCCAAGGCTCTCCGCCTGGAGTCTCTGTTGTCTGCCTGACCAAGACGTCATAGACGGTCGTGGAGCGGATGTCTGCCGCGGACGCCAAATCTGAAGCAAGCTCATCTTTGGAGACGTCGAATATCTCCACTTTGAGAGAGGGGCCGGTTTCAATCCGCCGG
>JASHQD010000336.1 GCA_030037755.1 Terriglobia bacterium | reverse complement strand
GTGCGATTCCACGCAGAGCGGCCGGCGCAAAATGATGATGAAGAAGACGCCGAGCAGGCCGCCCGCCAGCAGAATGAGTGTGCCCACCCAGAAGTGCGTCCGCAGGTCGGTCCAGAGGCGCTGTCCGCCGACGTTGACCATCATGAAGGCGGGGATCGTAAAGATAGCCCCTGCGACCAGCGCTTCCCCGACCGAGGCCGCCGTGCGCGTGATGTTCTGCTCCAGAACGCCGCCGCGGAAAAAGGGCAGCCGGAAGAGCGCAATGGCGATCACTGCCGCGGGAATCGTTGCGGCCACCGTCTGTCCGGCCTTCATGCCGAGATAGGCGTTGGCCGACCCGAAGACCGCCGCCAGAATGATGCCGGTAAGAATCGCTTTAACCGTGAACTCAGGCTCCTTCGAGTCAGCGGGCACGTAAGGCTTGAATTCGGGCAAGAGACAACCTCCAACCGGCAGGGACTTCGCGGCGGTCATAGACCGCCGCTACAGCAGCGCCGGCATGAAATCCTGACTTAAGAATCGGGCATTATACTCCCGCAAAGCTGCACCCGGCGCGACGATTTCGGCGCATAGTAGTAGTGGCGGACCTTGTTTCGGCATCATAGCAAGCGAGAGCCACCAGCCGAGTTTACAGATTCAGGGGGTCGGCGCCCCCGCAAGAGGCGACGCCGTGAAGAAGATCATCATTCTGGTTCTGGGCCTTGTTACCTTAACCTCGTCATGCGGCAACAATAACAATAGCGTAGTTCCGCCGCCCATTCTTCCAATCACCATCTCGATCAGTCCCGCCTCAGCTGCCTTGGAGCCTGGCAAACAAGTGCAATTCATGGCAACCGTGACCAACACGACCAATACAGGCGTAACCTGGCAGGTGAACGGAACCACGGGCGGCAGCCCCAGCACCGGGACAATCACAACGGGCGGCCTTTACACCGCCCCGACCACGCTGCCCAGCGTGCAGATCACGGTCACCGCGGTCTCGCAGGCAGACACCAGCGTTTCCGTCAGCGCCACGGTGACGATTGTCATGCCCGTCGGATCGATCTCGATCACGCCCAAGTCGGCCACCGTACTCGCCGCCGCAACGCAGCAGTTCACAGTGGCCGTCGCCGGCGCGAGCGTCACCGTCACCTGGCAGGTAAACGGCACCGCGGGAGGGAGCGCAGCGGTCGGAACCATCTCCGCGGCCGGACTCTACACGGCTCCGGCGGTTCCGCCGTCGGGCCAGAATGTCACGATCACCGCGGTTGCTCAATCGAACGCATCGGAAAGCGCCAGCGCGACCGTCACTGTGGCTCCGTCAGTGGCCACCCTGAATGGACTTTACGCGTTCAGCTTCAAAGGATACAACTCCTACGGGCTTCTGATTGAGGCTGGCAGCTTGAAAGCGGACGGCAAAGGCAACATCACCAGCGGCGAGGAGGACGTCAACAGCGGGGCGGGCG
Source organism: Terriglobia bacterium (assembly GCA_030037755.1). Taxonomy (GTDB): domain Bacteria; phylum Acidobacteriota; class Terriglobia; order UBA7540; family UBA7540; genus Gp13-AA77. Next base: position 5,158 of record JASHQD010000336.1, on the reverse strand, counting down.
TGTTCAACGCCGTGACGTTTACCGGCACTTATACGGTGGGAACCGATGGCAGGACAAGCCTGGTGCTCAACCCCGGTTCGTCGAGCGGGCTCAATCCGGAATCGTACGACTTGGTGTTGACGTCCAACGCGCACGCACGGCTGATCCGATACGACGCCTACGCGACCGGCATCGGCAGCCTCGACCTGCAGGACTCGTCCGCCTTCAACGCGGGAGCGCTGAAGGGGACCATGATCGCGAGCCTGGACGGCATCGACGTAACCGGCACCCTCGCCAGCGTGGCCGCTATCGGATCGCTCGCGTTCGACGGATCGAGCGCGGTGTCGAGCGGCTCATTCGACATCAACAACAACGGTTCCGCCAGCACGGGCGATGCGGTGAACGGCACTTACGCCGTGGATTCTCCGGCTTCAAACGGACGCGGCGAGATCACCGTCTCGGGGCCGAGCTCCGGAACGTTCGACTTCGTCTTCTATATCGTCGACAACGGGCAGATCAAGCTCATCTCGAACGACACCACTCCGGTTTGGGGGGGTGACGCGCAACTCCAGACGTCGTCCAGCTTCACCACGGCCTCCCTTCACGGCGGTATCGTGTTCCTGGCAGAGGGCGTGAACAGCAGCGGTACACTCGCCGATGCCGGGCAATTCATCTCGACGGCCGCCGGATCGCTCTCGAACGGCACCGGCGACGAGAACAGCAGCGGCGCGGTGTCTTCCGGTTACGCGTTCGCCGGAAGCTATACCGTCGGCAGCAACGGCCACGGCACGTTGCAGATCGCGAACGGCACACTCGGTACCTACAATTACGCGCTCTATCTCGAGGGCGACAATCAAGGCGTGCTGTTGCGGACCGATCCTTCGGCCGAAACAATCGGGGTGATCGACGGTCAATCGCAGACTGCGTTCGCCCTGCCTGATATCAACCACTCTTCCTTCGGATTCACGCTGGACGGCGTTTCCTCCAACGGCCCCCTCGACAAGCTCGCACAAATCAGCTTCGCGAGCGGCAGCGGCACCGAGGACGTCAACAGCAACACCACACTCAATTCGAATATCCCCATCACCACCACGGAAGCCGTGGGCGCGAACGGCGTCGGCACACTGACCGTCAGCGGAGCCGGCGTCTCGCGAACCGTGGATTTCTACCTGATCTCGCCCCAACAAATGCTGTTGATCGGACTCGACACCGACCAGGTGCTGGGCGGAGGCGCAGAGCAGCAGTTTCCGTAGTTCGCCTCGCGGAGTGGGTCACGCCGCTTCAGACGTCCCGAACGCGACAAGTCAACACTCTCGGAGTATGACAGAAGGCGGTTGCTGCGAAGTTGGAAGAACCGGAACTATGTTGTAAGTCATTCACAACAAAGGGCGGCGTTGAGCGGCGGCGGCGGCGGTTATTGAGAAAATATTCGCCTTGGGGACAGTCTCGGCGGCGGCGGCGCGCCGAAAACAAAGGACTTACGATTTCGAAGGCGCTAAAAAGGGGACAGTCTCGGGGACAGTCTCAAAATGTGACGGCTAGATGGAGTGTAAGGGTAGATGGAGCAATATGATAGAGACTGTCCACGGCTATTGACGTGTGGCTTTTTCGAGCATCTCACGCAAGTCGCGGATCGCGTGGAAGAGGCGGCGAGCTGAGTAATAGTGGCGGCGGCTCTCAGGGTCAATGACCGGCTTTCCAAGCAACTGTTCGACTGTCTCAGGCCGAAGGGTGCCCAGCTCGGCCGCGATGATCTGGCGGCATTCCTGCCCGGTTAGGCCGGTAAGCCTGACCGTCTTTTGCTCGATCCGGGAGCGCCACTGTTCGAAGTAGACGCCTCGTCTTGGTTCGAACAGCCGGAGCACATCTTCGTTTCCAGCCATCAGGATTCCGACCCGGCCGCGCGCCTTGTCTCCGAAGTCGCGGACGGTTTCGAGGGTATCGACGGCGCGGTATAGATGCTGCGCTTCATCCACCATGAGCACCAGCGGCGAGCGGCGGTTGCGAACAGCGAAGAGCAACGTCTGAAGCACCGTCTCGCGCGCCTGGGCATAGGGAGTTCCCAGAAAAGTCGAGATGCGGCGCAACAGACCGGAGGGTGTGAGCTTTGGCGAACACTCCAGGTACACGGCTGCCGGCTCGGAAGAGTCCGCCGTCTCTGCCGCAATCGATTCAAGCCCGAAGGTCTTCTGCGATCCGGCCGGGCCGTAGAGAATTCCCCATCTCCCGGTTGCCACGTACTTGACCATTGCCCGGATCGCGCGGGTGCACTCCGTCTCATAGAGCTTGCCCGGAGCGCAGCACGGCGGCGCGGCGGGATGCTTGCGGATGAATTCGAGGATCGCCTCAGCCGTGAACTTGCCATCGCCGTCACCATAGCGGGCGGTCGAAACGAAATTCCGCAAGCTCTGATAAGCGAAGCCGGTGAGGTCCGCGAGCTGGTTGAGCGCAAGGCCGGTGCGCGACATGTAGACGCGCAGCGCCAGGCGCGCCGTCTCGCGATCCGCGTGAGTTGCGGCGCTCATCTTCCTAACTCCATTTCGAGCGCGCGGCGCGCCACTTCCTCGCTGGTAACAGGCGCCAGAACACCACGTCTGCCGCCGTGCATCAAGAATTCGGTACTCCCGATCTCAAGCTCGGTCGGGATCGGCGGCAGAGCGCCGCGAGCCTTCACAACCGGAGCATATCGGGCCCGAAGGTACTTCTCGACGCGAGCGCGTTCCTCTTGCGCCCTCGCGATGCCTTCGCTATCGCCGATTCCAACGCGGGTGCGCCGATCCGCCAGCTCACACACGTCCGAGACGCCATCGTTGAATTGAACAGCGACGACGACCGCCAGTGGCGAAAACGCTTCACGAGGGCTCGTTTGCCCGCATAGACCGTTAGCAGCGGGGAGTAGTACCGCGCCGGCTCGCCCTCCTTTACACCGAGGTCGATAACCCCACCTTCGCGGATGGTGCGGTTTTCGAAGTGCTCCGCGAACTTGAACGCCATGTCGGTTTCATCGATCGCCCGCTCTTGCCGCACGGATTCAGCCGGGCAAAAAGTGCGGAATGCCGCTTCGCGGGTGAGTCCCTGAAGGCCGTTCGCGTCCGAGAAGCTACCGTTATAGGCTTCGATCCACGCGGGAATCATCGCTCTCAGTTGCTTGTAGCTGAGCAATTCGGTGAGGCGCACGTCTCCAGACTTGCAGAGTTGGATGTGACGATCAACGCGCGCCTGAACCCCAAGCGCTTCTGCGGCCTCGGGAGAATTCCCGCAAGCGCTGCCTGCCAGGGTTTCGAGCACCTTGGCAGCATAGAAGCTGTGGACCGTGCGCTCGATCCGGTTTCCGCGGGGATTCTTAACGCGCGGACCTTGATGAAGAATTCCAAGCCTTCCGAGCGCTCCGGCCGCCTTCTTCATCATCTTTTCGGCGGAGATTTCCTTATAGTGCTTTCCCACTTTCGCGCGGAAGTGGCCGCCCCGATCCGAGTACCAGCGCAGTGGCTTCCAGCATTTTCTCAGGCACTCTTCGGTCAGGCTGAGCACGGCTTCAGAGTTCGGGTTGACTACCAGCTTCCAGCCAAGGATCGCCTCGGATCGTTGATCGATAATGGTGATGATGAAGGGCCGGATAACTTCGCGCATCTTCCAATCGAGGTAGACGCGGCCGTCCACCATCCATTCATCAATGCACCACGTATCGCCCGCAGGCTCGTCAATCGCCCGGTCGCAGTAGCCCGCAGCGACGTGGAGTCCTGGGGCGCCCTTCTGCCGCGCAGTCTCATTGATGGGCGGCAGGCTGCGAAGATAGCTCTTCGTTTGAAACTCGCTCGGCACGTCATAGACGTGCGCGCGGTGCAGGCTCTGGCGGGTTTCGATTTCCGCCAGTAACAGGCGATGGCAGGCGCTCTTCGAGAGCCCGGCGCGGAAGTTTTCCTCGACGTGCGCCCTCATCCATGAATTGGCCTCTTTTCCGTAGACTTCTGAACCGGCTCCGGTCGGCGCGGGGCCGCGCTTGTGCGGCAGCATCTCTCGGACTCCGCCAGCTTCATACCGCCGAATCAGGCGATAGATCGTGGCGGCAGAGCGGCCGGTTTTTCGAGCGACAAACTCCACGTACTCGGTTTTGGTGCTGCAACCGTACTTGGCATAAGCGCCGTTTTTGCACTCTTTGACGATGGAGATACACTCGTCTATGAAGCTTTCCTGCCGGATGGCGGCGGGACTCGTCGCCAGCAGCAGAAGTTGAGCGGGGTTGGCAACTGATAGGCTAGACGAGTTCTGTTGACTAGCCTCATGAGCCTCGAAAGGAATGAGGAAATTGCCCGCCAGCCTGGAATCTTCCCACTTTTTCAAGGCGGGTTGCGGCAGAGAACGCGCGTCCACGATCCTGAGGAGCTTGGGGCCGCGTGCGGGGTTCGGCGCGAGTGCCCACGCGAAGTGACCGTCCGCGATCCGGGCGAACACCTTGCTCCGGCAAAGACCGGTTAGTTCCATCACGCGGGGGACCGTGAGGCGCGCGTTCTCCGGGATTTCGTCAAGCAACAATTGCGACATGCTCCATTACCGACGCTGTTTCTCCGCACGGCTTTCGAATTCAACCAAATCCTCATCGGTCGGACCCGGCCGCGCGACGGTGATTTCGTGGACGGCAATTCTGGCCAGCTCTCTGAGTGCTCTGGCCGCTCCAGCCGCTCGCGGCGATTTCGACATGCGGCCTGATTCCGCCAAAGCCTCGTCCCACAGGCCATCCATGGCAATGGCGATGTCGTTGAACCATCCCTTTATTCCGTCCGGACCAAGCTCGCGTTCACCGTTCTCGCATTCCTGTTCATCCTCAATCTCCAGCTTCGAGGGAAGCCTTTTGTCTTCGAAAGCGGAGACGCCCGGCACCAGCACAATCCCGGTCGCTCCAGTTGCGACCACGGCACGTCTTCTGTTACGCTTCAGTTCAGCCTGCATGGGAGAACACCCTCCTTTGTTTGGTTACCGGGCCGCTCGGCGATGCGAACGCCGTGCGGTTCGGGGTCTTTCAAGCCTTTTCCCGCTCCGACTTCGCGCGCCTCCCGGCTGCAATGTCGGCTTCGGTTTCCGCCCTCTGCTTAAGTTGACGCTGTTGGATCATGCGCTCGCCAATAAGGAACGCCTCGCGGAGGCTATCTCTTGACGCCAGCAGCGAGAGGCTGTCATCCGC
>JASHQD010000335.1 GCA_030037755.1 Terriglobia bacterium | reverse complement strand
GGCGCCGGACCTGGGTGGGCTGGGCCGGGCGTTTTGGGAATCGCAGTGATTCAGATCGTCCCTCAGATGAAGATTCTGGTGGCCCTCGAGTCGGTGGACGGAAGAAAGGGGATCGACTCGTTGGCCCGGCTGTGTCAGGAGAAGCTGCAGGAAGATCCTTTCTCGGGATGTTTGTTCGTTTTCCGGAGCCGGCGCGGAACCTCGATAAGAATACTCAGTTACGACGGGCAGGGATTTTGGCTGGCGCAGAAGCGGCTGTCGAAGGGAAGATTCATGTGGTGGCCCAGTGGGAAGGAAGCCACCCGGAGGTTGCAAGCCCACCAGGCGCAGTTGCTGATGGCGGCGGGCGACCCGGAGGCGGCCGCGGCGCCGGCGTGGCGCAAGGTGGGCACGTAGAAAAAATCGCGATGGGGTCTTGCGTTCCAGATTCCGCTCTGCCACACTAAGGCATGCCCACTCGGTGGAGATACCGGGGCCGAGAGATTAGTACGGAAGAGATCGTCCTTATCCGGCAGTTCATCGCCGAACACGCCGGGGCCAGCCGGCGGGCATTGTCGGCGAAGCTGTGTGAGGCCTGGGGATGGAAGCAAGCCAACGGGGCATCGCGCGACATGGTGTGCCGGGGCCTGCTGTTAATGCTGCATCGGGCAGGCCAGATCGAGTTACCCCGCGTTCGCTTTACTCCCCACAATCCGCTGGTGCGGCGCCAGCGACCCACTCCGGTGCTGATCGATACCTTGCCTCTCAGCGGGCCATTGAGCCGGCTTCGACCCCTGGATTTTCAGCCGGTGCGGCGCAGCGGGGAGGAACCGTTGTTCAACAGTCTGATCGAACAACATCATTACTTGGGCTACGAGCAGCCGGTGGGGGAACACCTGAAATACCTGGTGTGGGCGCGGGGCCGTCCGGTCGCGTGCCTGGCGTGGAGTTCGGCACCCCGCCACCTGGGCAGCCGGGATCGCTTTATCGGTTGGAGTGCAGAAGCTCGACGTCGCAATATCCGGTTCCTGGCCTACAACACCCGTTTTCTGATTCTGCCCTGGGTACAGGTGGAACACTTGGCCTCGCACATCCTGGGCCGCATGGCGAAACAGTTGTCGGAGGATTGGGAGCGGATTTACGGCCACCCCATCTACTTTCTCGAGACCTTCATCGATCCGGAGCGGTATCGCGGCACATGTTACCGGGCGGCGAACTGGGTGCTGATGGGGAGGACCACGGGCCGGGGCAAGGATGATCAGACCAAGCGGCCGAACCGTTCGATCAAGGAAGTGTGGGGATATCCGCTGAGGCGGCGATTTCGCGAGTTGCTGGGCGCCGGAAAGGAAGGTCATGGCCCGGCCGCGGATTGAAGTGAACCTGGAAGAACTGGACCAGGTGCTGGCGGAGGCGCGGCAAGCGCCGCTGAGCGAAGACGATTATCAGAAGCTGAAGACGGCCCTACATGCCCTGGCGGAATGGGCGCGATCCCGGAGCACGGAGAAGACCAAGGCGGTCTTGGGAGAGACTGCGGACCGGTCTAAGGCGGACGCCGACACTTCAGGTCTCAGTGACACCCCGGGAGGTAAGCCCGCCGGCACGAGCCCGGGACACGGACGCAACGGAGCCGAGGCTTTTCGGGCAGCGCAGAAGGTCGAGATTGCGCACCCAGAGTTGAAGCATGGCGATCGTTGTCCGGGCTGTGGGCAAGGGAACGTCTACCGGCAGAAGGAAGCCCGGACACTAGTGCGCATTGTAGGCCAGGCACCGCTGGAAGCGACCCTCTATGCCCTCGAGCGCTTGCGCTGCAACGCCTGCGGGGAGGTCTACACGGCCGAAGCGCCCGAAGGGGTAGGGCCGGAGCGGTACGACGAGACGGCGGCGGCCATGATCGCGCAACTCAAGTATGGCAGTGGGACCCCGTTCTACCGCTTGGCCCAGCTGGAACGTCACCTGGGAATCCCCTTGCCGGCCGCGACGCAATGGGAAGTGGTGGCCGAAGCGGCGGAGTTGATTAAACCGGCTCGCGATGAACTGATCCGGCAAGCCGCCCAGGGGGAAGTGCTCTACAACGACGACACCAGCATGAAGGTGTTGCGGCTGGTGCGGGAGCCGGGTGACGAACGCACGGGTGTGTTCACCAGCGGGATCGTGTCGACCCGGCAAGGGCAGAAGATCGCCCTGTTCTTCACCGGGCGCCAGCACGCGGGCGAGAATCTGGCCGAGGTATTGAAGCGGCGAGCCCAGGAACTCCAGCCGGCCATCCAGATGTGTGATGCTCTATCGCGAAACGTGCCGAAGTTCGCCGGGGGCGTGGAGATCCTGGTGGCGAACTGTCTGGCCCATGGACGGCGGCAGTTCGTGAATGTCGCCGGAAGCTTCCCCGACGAGTGCCGCTACGTGCTGGAAGCCCTGGGCGAGGTGTACGGCCACGAGGCCACGGTCCGTGAGCGGGGCTGGGCGCCGCCGGAGCGACTGCGGTTTCACCAAGAGCACAGCGCCCCAGTCATGCAGGAACTGCACCGGTGGCTGGAGGCGCAACTGGCGGAGCACAAGACCGAACCGAACTCGGGTTTAGGAAAAGCGATCACCTATCTGCTGCGGCATTGGAATGGATTAACGACGTTTCTGCGTGAACCCCAGGCTCCCTTGGACAACAACCTTTGCGAGCGGGCCTTGAAGCGGGCGGTTCTTCATCGAAAGAACGCCCTATTCTATCGAACGCTGAACGGGGCCCAGGTCGGTGATCTGTACATGAGCCTGATCCACAGCTGCCAGTTATGCGGTGCCAACTCGTTCGACTATCTGAGCGAACTGCAGCGGCATGCGGAGGAACTGGCGAGCCAACCGGCGGCCTGGATGCCCTGGAATTACCGCCAGACCTTGGCCGGTCTGGGCCAGAATAGATTCTCGGTAAGCCCGGCCTCTTCCTAAAGTACAATGCCTTTCTCGTGGCCGAAAACCATCGTCTTAGGCCACACCGGAGTGCGAGTCGAAAATGGCCGGAAAACGGGCCTCGCGAAACCCGAAATCACCGAGGGTTTTTGGCCACCCCTCTCGGCGGGCCAAAACTCCGTTCCGGGTGGGCCTCTACGCCCGTGTCTCCACGCAGGACCAGCAGACCATCCCCTTGCAGACCCGCGCGATGCGGGAGTATGCCGCGCGCCGCGGGTGGACGATCACCTTGCAGGTCCGTGAGGTGGGTTCCGGAGCGGTGCAGCGACAATCTCGTGAGAAACTGCTGGAAGCGGCGCGCCGGAGGGAGATCGATGGGGTGCTGGTGTGGCGCCTGGACCGCTGGGGAAGATCGGTCACCGACCTGCTCGCCACTCTTCAGGAGTTGGAGCACCTGGGAGTTGGCTTCGTGTCACTGACCGAAGCGCTCGACTTGACGACGCCCGCCGGTCGGGCCATGGCGGGACTGCTGGCGGTCTTTGCCGAGTTCGAGCGGGAGATTCTCCGGGACCGGGTCCGTGCCGGCTTGGCCCAGGCCCGCCAGAATGGCCAACGCCTGGGACGACCGCTAACCGCGGCCCTCCACTCCGATCAGGTCCAGAAGCTGTACCGTGCCGGCATCAGCAAAGCTGAGATCGCCCGCCGCCTGAACATTGCTCGAACCTCAGTGCGCCGCATTCTTAAATAAGGGGCTCACCTCTGACCAGCGATGTGAAGGTATCGCGATTTCGCACGTGTACGATTGGCAGGAGGACACCATGTGTTTCGTGCTTTACGCAGGGACATTGAAGCCGATACCCCTAAAGGAATGGTGTAACGATGCTCCCGATTTATCGGTCAAGGCGCTGACCGAACGCGAAAGTCCCATTACCGCACATTTCAGCAAGCCAAACGTGCAGTACATCGGCTCGACATCGGATTGCGGGTGCAATTTTCCACACGTCATGTTCCAGAACGGAGATTGGCCGTGGTTTGACGATGGCGAGCACGACCCCGAACAGGAATCACGTGATCAGTACAACCGACAGGGGCTCGTTAACCTGTTGCGAGCGACTGGCGAGCAGACGGTAGAGCTATACGGGGTGTGGGACGGAGACTTTGATTTCGCGACTCGGCCAGCGGTGCGCGAAGAAATCGCGTTAACGGCAATCCTCGACCCCGCTTTTCGGTTCAAAGAGCAGGCGTTTTACGTCCTACGGCTGGCCTGATTACCGCAATCCCCTTCCTATGTAGCAATCTGATTCTCAGTTACGCAGGATTACCGAAAGCACACAGTAAACCGGCAAGGCTGAGTCACCAAATTCCTTCATCACGCCCATCTTGGCCTGCTGCAGCGCGGTTCCCTCATCTTCGCCCGCACGCAAATGCGCGTAGAACCGCTTCATGAGGGCCGGCGTGTAGTCGTCGCTGGCGTTCCACAAACTGGCGAGCACTGTCTTGGAGCCGGCTAGCAGAAACGCCCGTACAAGGTTCGCGATGCCCTCCTCGCCGTTGATCTCCCCGCGGCCTGTATCGCAAGCTGAGAGCGTCACAAGATCTGCATTCAGCCGCAGCTCCCGAATCTCGCGTACCTGCAACAATCCGTCCTCTGTCCCGCTGGTATCGCTCTCGAGAATGAGTGCTGACCGGTCCGGGAACTTCTCGCTGGCGACGGCATGCACCGCCAAATGGATGACGGCAAACCTTCCTAATGGCTCCGACTTGAACGCGGCCTCAGTTGCTTGCGGGCCCAGCAGCAGAGTGGCGGGCGCGCCCAGTGCCGCCGCAGCGGAAAGGACTTCCTCCTGGCTCCCAGGCAGGTTCCTGAGCTTGCCCAGCGTGAGACCGAACAGTCCGTCCGGGCCGTCGGCAGGGTTCAGAGCGGCAGCTCTGCGGTACGCCACCGATTCGGAGGTTGAGGCCTGGTACGTGACGCCGCCTACGCCCAAATACCCAACCACCGCCGGTGGGGCACGCTTCACGTTTCGCAGCAGGTAGAGCACGGTTGCCGACGGAGCGTAGGTCACGACCTGCGAAGCCAGCACGTAGTCACCGTGTG
>JASHQD010000334.1 GCA_030037755.1 Terriglobia bacterium | reverse complement strand
TGGGGCTGCGGCGGCGAGGCCATGCGCGAGGCCGGCGTCGACCTGGTGGCGGACCTCGGCGACTTCGCCATGGTCGGCATCACCGAAGTCGTCTCCGGGCTGCCGCGGGCGCGGCGGGCGTTCAATCGGCTGCTGGCGGAGGCGGACCGGCGGCGACCTGCGCTCGCGGTGCTCATTGACGCGCCCTCGCTCAATCTCCGCCTCGCGAAGCGGCTGAAGTCCCTGGGCATCCCCGTGGCCTATTACGTGAGCCCGCAGATCTGGGCGTGGAAGAAATGGCGCATGCGCCACCTGCAGCAGCGGGTGGACAAGATGCTCTGCATCTTCGATTTCGAAGAGGAGATCTACCAGCGAGCAGGAGTGCCGGTGGAGTACGTAGGCCACCCGATGCTCGATCGGCCGGAGATCGCGGCGCCGCGTCTCCCGCGGGACGAGTTTTTCGCGTCTGCCGGCCTCGATCCCAAGCTGCCCATGTTCGCCCTGCTTCCCGGCAGCCGCGAAAGCGAAGTTCGCTACATCCTGCCGGGGCTGATCGACGTCGCCGAAGAGCTTCACCGGCGCCGTCCCGGCCCGTGGCGGCAGTTCGTGATCCCGGTGGCGCCGACGTTGACTTCCGCGCTTATCCAGAGTCAGATTAACGAAAGGAGCCTTGGACACGGACTCATCAAAGTGTTGACCAACGCCACGCACGACACGCTGCGCTACGCCGACGCCGCCGTGGTCGCAAGTGGAACGGCCACGCTCGAGACGGCGTTGCTCGGATGCCCGATGGTGGTGGTCTACCGGCTGGCGTCGAGCACCGCTTTCCTGGCTCGCTTCATGGTGGACGTCCCGCACTACAGCATTGTGAATCTGCTGGCCGGAGCGGCAGCGGTTCCGGAGCTGATCCAGAACGATTTCACCGGCCGCCGGGTGGCGGATGAAATTGAGCGGCTGCTGGACAGTCCCGAGGCTCGGGCCGCGATGCTGGCGGAGTTCCGTCGCGTGCGGGCACGTCTGGGTACGGGCGGCGCTCCTCGTCGCGCGGCGGAGGTAATCGCGGCCATGCTCCATTCGCAATCGCATCCGGCAGTGGCGGTGGCGCAGTGACAAAAATACTCGGAGTTCAAGCAACCGGGCCGGGCCGGCGAGGATCAAACGATATTAGTGGGGGCGAGCGGCCTTTGAAGAGCGACAGGTCCGAACAATCCAGCAACCCCCTCGCTGGCCACTTGTTGCGGGCTGCTCGCCTCCAGACGAATTCCACCGCTATGTCAGAAGCTGCCGATCTGAAAGCTCTCGTGAACTCCGCCCGTGTGTGGCGCGCCGGTACGGCATTCTTTGTCCTGCTCCTCTTTGTTCTGGCCCCGTCGCTGGCCGCGGCCCAGGCCGAGTCGTCTTCCCATTACGTGGTGACGCACTACGTCATCAAGGCCACGCTCGATCCTGCCACGCACGGCATCACCGCGTCCGCGCGCATCGACTTCGTGCCGGAGAGCGATCTCAGCACGCTGAATTTGAATCTCGCCAGCAGCCTGCAAGTGAAGGACATGACGGATGGAGCGGGCCAGAACGTGGTCTTTCACCAGGAAGGTCAGCAACTGACGGTGGCCATGAATGGTCCGCAAGCGGGCGGGAAAACCGCCTCGCTGAACATGGACTATGCCGGGACACTTTCAACCGCTGAGGGCAGCCCGGTCGAGGATCTGAAGCTCGCCTATGTGTCCCCGGAAGGCTCGTACCTGCTCTACCCTGCGCACTGGTTTCCGGTGAATGAGAATCCTCTCAATCGCTTCAGCGCCAGCATGTCCATCACCGTGCCGGCGGATGAAGTCGTAATCGCCTCCGGAAGGGCCTCGTCGCCCGTGCGCAACGGCAATTCGGTGACGTACACGTTCGACTACGACAAGGCGTCGTTCCCCGGCACCGTCATCGCCGGCAAGTACTCCGTTGAACCGGCCACGGCGGTGGGCGCTGACGTGACCCTTTACTTCAAGGCCGGCCACGAGAAACTGGCTCAGAGTTATGGCGCCGCCGCCGGCAGCATCTTCACGTTTTTCTCGGACAAGTTCGGGCCGCTTCAGAATCACCACCTGTCGCTGGTCGAGATCGACGACGACACCGTGGGCGGCTACTCCGCGCCGGGCCTGGTGGCGCTGGCCTCGCGCACACTGACCGATCCCGTGAATGCGGAGATTCTGGCGCACGAAATCTCACACCAATGGTGGCGATGTCTGGTGAGTCCGGCGACGGGCGACGACGCTTTTCTGGACGAAGGCCTGGCCACCTATTCCTCGGCGCTCTGGACAGAAGAGTCCGCCGGCGAATCGGCTTTTGAGAGCACGATGCACAACGTCATGGTGCAGTCGCTGAGTCACGAGGAGGTCTCGCCGATCGCCCAGGCATCGCACCTTCACGAGTTCACGCCGGAATACCAGTCCATTGTCTTCGACAAGGGCGCCATGGTTCTCCACATGCTTCGCTGGGTCATCGGCGATAACGCTTTTTGGAAGACTTTGCAGACCATGGCGACCCAGGATGCCTACAAGACGGTCTCCACAGCGCAGTTCCAGAAGTTTGCGGAGCAATCGAGCGATCAGCACTTGACCTACTTCTTCGCACAGTGGGTGGATTCGACGGGCGTGCCGCAGTTCAAGCGCTCCTGGGCGGTCTATCGAACGCAGAAGGGCTTTCAGGTGGTGGGTAAGGTCGAGCAGGACCTCGACATCTTCAAGATGCCGGTGGAGATTCGGGTGACGGTGGAGGGCCGCAAACCCACCACGGCGCGCGTGGACATGGAGGGAACCACGGCCGATTTCACCATCGACACGCTGACGCGCCCGCTGCACGTGGAGATCGATCCCGGCAGCCGGCTGCTCAAGTACGACGATCAGATCAAGACCGAAGTAGAGATGGCCAAGGCCGATCAGCTCGTGCAGCAACAGGCGTATCTCGAGGCCATCAAGCAGTATCAGCAGGTGCTCGACCTCAACAAGAACAGCTCGCTCGCTCACTACCGGATCGGCGAGAATCTGCTGCGCATGAGGAATTACAACGCCGCGGTGGAGTCGTTTCGCGACGCGCTCAACGGGGATTTGCAGCCGAAGTGGGTCGAGGTCTGGAGCCACCTGATGCTGGGCCGGATCTTCGATATCACCGGGCAGCGTGATCGCGCCCTCAACGAATACCAGCGCGCTCTACAGACCAACGACAACACGCAGGGCGCCATCGATCTCGCCAACCAGTACATCCAGAAGCCCTACACGGACAGCAACTCCCAGGTCAGCGAAGCCAGCAAGTAGCGCCAGCCTCTTTAGCCTAGCTATGTAGGCTTTGATGTCCCGGGCTAGGCCGGCGTCGCTCGCGCCGTCAGCTGCCGGTAGGCCTCTTCGAACGCCTGGAGGGCGGCATCGTCGTAAAGGACAAAATAGATCTTCTCCAGGCTGGTGCGCACCTTGAGGTGCTCGAGGGTCTCGCCCAGCATGATGCGCGCGCAGTCGGCCATGGGAAATCCTGCAACTCCGGTACCGATAGCTGGAAAGGCGATGCTCTTGAGGCCTTTCTCCTCGGCATGCAGCAGGGTGTTGTGCGTGGCGAGCTTCAGCGATTCGGCCGTGGTGCGACCGCCCAACTGCATGCTGGCGGCGTGAATGACGTAAAGGGCCTTAAGACGTCCGCCGGTCGTTACCGCGGCCTCGCCCAGGGCAATCGGCGCCAGGCGGTCGCATTCTTCCTGAATAAGCGGGCCGCCTTTGGCGCGAATCGCGCCCGCAACTCCGGAGCCGAGTTGAAGATCGGTGTTAGCGGCGTTCACCACCGCGTCCACGTCCATCGCCGTGATGTCGCCCTTGAGGAAGTGAATCCTGGAAATCATGGCTGGTCCCCCTAAGCCGGCTCAAGGTATGCCCAGCACCGTCTACCCGAGAGGTTCAATGCTTGCCGCGCCACAATTCGGTGAGTGCGCGCCGCACGAAGACCTGAATCATGTGACGCCGATATTCCATCGTCGAGGCGGAGGTCTTCAACGGCTTGCCGACGCGGATGGACTCGCGCGCGACGTCGTCGACCAGCGCGGCGTCATAAGCCTGACCTGACAGGCGTTCGGCGGCCGCAATCAGCTTGGGCGCGGGATTCACCGCCGTCAAGCCGATTCGCGCTTCGGCACACGCCCCGTCCGCGCGTTTCCGCATCACCACGGCGACGCCCGCCAGCGGATAATCGATCGACTGCCGGATCCGCAGCTTGCGATACGTACCCGACCAGCCCGCGTTCGCCGCCGGCACGCGAATCGCGGTCAGAATCTCGTCTGCGGCCTTGGTCAATCGAACCAGTCCATCGTTGACGTAGAGTTCGCCGAGCGGAATCTCACGCCGGCCGCGCGGGCTCACGAGTTCGACGGTGGCTTGAAGCGCGAGCAACGCAGGCGCCGTGTCGCCCGAGAACGCCGCCCAGCACGTCTCGCTTCCGGGAGCGACGTGGCATATGGCGCCGTCCTTCTTGATGCATCCGCCAAGCGAGCCGCGCCAGAACTCCGATTGATTGTAGTACAGGCAGCGCGTATCGAGACAGAGGTTGCCGCCGAGCGTCCCCATGTTGCGCAGCAGCGGGCTCGCGACCGTTTTCGCAGCCTCGTGCAATACTGGAAACTCGCGGGCCACCAGCGCGGAATCGGCCAGCGAAGAGATCGTGGTCAGCGCGCCAATCTCGAGTCCGCGGTCGGAATCGAAGCGGATGAAATCGAGATCGCGCAGCCCCTTCAGGTCAATCAAAACGCGCGGGCTGAACAAGCCCTGCTTCATGCTGGGCACGAGATCGGTTCCGCCGGCGATGAACTGGGCGTCTGAACCCAGATTCCGCATAAGATCAACGACGGAACCAACCGCATCGGGTCGAAGCAGTTCAAAGGGAGGAAGACTCATAGTAATTGGCCATCACTGAAATTCGTTTCCTGTCCTCTCATAACAGGTCCAAGCGACGCAGATCGTCATCGGTCCATCCTGCGTCAGTAATCATTGCTCTCAAAGTTCCGATGGGAAAGGTGCTGTTTAAACCGTGACACGCCACGATGACTCTGCGTCCGTCAAGGTTCCCGTAGATGCGGTGACTACCCCGGATTCTCTTCAGGACGAAGCCGTCCTCGTGCAGGGCTTTGATAAGCCGCCGCGCGGTGATACCGCGAGGCACGCTCGTCATCGATTAACCACCACTGAGGGTGATTCCCACTCTATTGAGCCGAGTTCGGCATTCACCGGTATCGGATCGCCGCTGGCAAGAAGATCCTCGACATAGAGCTCAACGGCTTCCTGCGCATTCATCAGAGCTTCTTCGGGAGTATGTCCCCAAGTGTGGCAGCCCGGCAGCGCTGGACATGAGGCGTGATATGCCTTGCGGCCGTCTTCAAATGCATCCTCTTCGATAACGACCTTGAAGATATGTGACCGCACTGGTTCCTCCTTCGCCCTCTACGACGCTCACCCGATTACGCCTGCCGCATCTTCTGAATTCCAGCTTCTGACTTCTTCTTTTCTTCAATTGCCTTCAGCACCTTCTCCGGCGTAATCGGCAGCGTATCGATCCACACACCGACGGCGTCGTAGATGGCGTGCGTTACGGCCGGAATGGTGGCGGCGAGCGATCCTTCACCGGCTTCCTTCGCGCCGAACGGACCTTCCGGATCGTTCGACTCCACAATGATCGACTCGATCTCGGGCGATTCTAGCGTCGAGGCGCTGCGATATTCCAGCAAGCCGGGATTCATCAGGCGTCCGTTGCGCCACATCATCTCTTCCTGAACTGCCTGGCCCAAGCCCATCCACACGGAGCCGATCACCTGGCCTTCGACGCAGATGGGATTGATTGCCTTGCCGCAATCGTGAGCGGCGATCAAGCGATCGATGGTCACCTGTCCGGTCTCGACATCGACCGTGACCTCCGCCGTCTGCGCGCAGTAGCTGTAGGCAGGAGAGGGTCCAACGCCCGCGCCTTTGAACTTGCCGCCGGTGGCTTCCTGCGGCGGACGATAGCTGCCCGTGGCATCGAGAGCATCTGCGCCATCGGGAATCGCGAGGCGGACTGCATCTTCAAAACTCATGGCAAGACGCCGATCGTCCCGGCACATGACCCTGCTGCCCTCGATCAGCAGGTTATCCGGGGTCGTGGCCATCTTGACGGCGGCCGCATTCAGGATTTTCGTCTTCGCATCACGCGCGGCGGCGATCGCCGCGTTTCCCGCCATGAAAGTCACGCGACTCGAGTAGCTGCCGAGATCGATGGGCGTGCGCGCGGTGTCGGCAGCGATGATCTTGACGCGATCGAGACCGATGCCCAGCTCAGCAGCCACAACCTGCACCTGCAACGTGTCGGAGCCCTGGCCGATTTCGGAAGCGCCGGTGAAAATAGTCACGGTGCCCTCGCGGTCGATCGTCAAATTGACCGTGGTGTGGGCGGCGCCGGAGCGAATAATGGCATTGGCCGCGCCGCTCACATAGTGGCTGCCTGCGATCCCGATTCCCTTCCCGTAGGGCAGCTTGCCGTGCTTGTCATGCCAGGCGGAGCGCTCTTCGACCTTGTCGATGCACTCCGGGAACCCGTAGCTGAGCACGCGCAGATTGTTCACCGTCATGCAAGGCGCCTTCAACAGATTGCGCTTGCGGATCTCGACCGGATCGATGCCGAGCACCGACGCGATGCGATTCAACTGCTGCTCGAAAGCGAAGCGCGTGTTTACCGTGCCGTGCCCGCGCATGGCGCCGCACGCCGGCTTGTTGGTCAGCACACGATAACCGTCGAACTTGACGTTCGGGATGTCGTACATCGCGTTCAGGAGTTGGCCCGAGTAAAGGATCGTCACCACACCGTAGCTGCAATACGCGCCGCCGTCCTGAATGATGCGCGCTTCAACGGCGGTCAGGCGCCCCTCGCGCGTGATGCCGGTCTTCAGCTCGACGATCTGCCCAGGACGTCCGCGGTGCGCGTAGAAAACCTCTTCGCGCGAGTACGTGATCTTCACAGGTTGCCGCGCCTTGCGCGCCAGCACAGCGGCAGCAAGCTCGAGGGGGATCACTTCGCTCTTGCCGCCGAATCCGCCGCCCACCAGCGGCTTGATCACCCGCACCTTCTCTTCCGGCATCTGCAGCGTGGAAGAGAGGTTCAACTTGAGGTAGTACGGCACCTGCGTGGACGACCACACCGTGATCGCGTCCGCTTCGGAATCGTATTGGGCGAGCGTCGAATGCGGCTCCATCGCGGCGTGCGTCACTTCGGGGCAGACGAACCGATCGTCGCGGATATAGTCCGCAGCTTCGAACCCTTTCTCGACGTCGCCAAAATGGTGGTGATAGTCCTTCTCGATGTTGTGCGGCTTGTCCTCGTGGATGAGGTTCGTCTCCGCGAGCATCGACTTCTCCGGATCGAACCACGCGGGCAGAATTTCGTACTCGACTTTGATCAAACGCAACGCCTGCTCGGCAATCTCCAGAGATTCCGCCGCCACGCCCGCGACGTTATCGCCCACGTAGCGCACTTTGTCGGTCGCGAAGATGGTCTCGTCATGACCGATCGGCAGGATGCCGTACTTCACGGGCGTTTCGCGTCCCGTCACCACAGCCTTGACGCCAGGAAGTTGCTCGGCCGCGGAGGTATCGATGGAAACGATTCGCGCGTGCGCGTGAGGACTGTGCAGAATCTTTCCGACGAGCGTGCCGGGCAGCGTCATGTCATCGGTGTAGATTCCCTTGCCCGTGACTTTGCCGGCGCTGTCGATCATCGGCACGCGCGCGCCGATCGGTGAATCGGTCAGAACACCCATTCGATCACTCCTGATTCCTTAAACAAAGGCTCGCGCCTACCGCGTCCCAGCCTCAACGGGCTGGCGTTCGCGCGTCAACTCGACTGCTTTGCGCACCGACGCGTAAATCTGCATGTAGCCTGTGCAGCGGCATAGGTTTCCCGCGAGCGCGTCGGCGATCTCCTGATCGGTCGGATCCGGATTGGTCGCGAGCAGGTGTTTCGCGCTGAGGATCATGCCCGGAGTGCAGAATCCGCACTGGGCTCCGCCTTCGATCATGAACCCGCGCTGCAGCGGATCGAGCTCAGCAGCCTCGTTGCCGGAAGCCAAGCCTTCGATGGTAGTAATCTCGGCATCCTGGTAGGAAGCGGCGAGCATCAGGCACGACATTTGCGGCTGGCCGTTCACCAGCACGGTGCAGGCGCCACAGCTCGAATCGTCGCAGCCGCATTTGGTGCCCGTGAGGCCGAGATCGCGGCGAAGAACATCGAGCAGCAGCCGGTTGGGCTCGATTTCGACCTGCTCGGTCTTGCCATTGATGTGAAGTCGGATCGATTCGTTCGTCATTGGCCCTTCCATTCGGGATTGCGTTTTTCGAGAAACGCCCGGATGCCTTCGCCGGCGTCTTCGGTCTTGATCAATTCGTCGAGATAGATTCGCTCCGCTTCGCGCAGCGCCGGCTCGAAATGAATTCGACTGCTGAGGCGCGCCGCCTTGCGCGCCAGCGCGAGCACCACGGGGCTCTTCGCGAGCAACTCCGCGCGAAAGCGGTCGAGCTCCGTCTCGAGCGCCGAGGCCGGCGCAACTCGATTCATTAAGCCGAGCCGCTCCGCCTCAATTCCCGAAATCGTTTTCGCGGTCAGCAGCAGCTCCAGGGCTTTCTTTTCCGGAATCAGAAGCGGCAGGAGCACCGACGCTACCGGCGCGAAGCTGCCCACCCGAATCTCAGGCTGTCCGAACGTCGCATCCTCGGCCGCCACGATGAAGTCGGCAGCCAGCGCCAGTTCCATCCCGCCACCGAGACAGTACCCCTGCACGACCGCGATTATCGGCACGCGCGCATACAGCACCGTGCGGATGAGCGCATGAAACTCGCTCAGCATCGCCGCGGCGCGCTCCATAAAATGGTCGCGAATCTCGACGCCGGCGCTGAATGCCTTTCGAGTGCCGTGAATCTCGACGAGCCGCACGGGAGGATCAGCGAGCGCCTGTTCCAGATCCTCCCGCAAGCGGCCGATCGTCTCGATGTCGAGAACATTGAGCGGCGGGCGATCGAGTGTCAGGCTCAGCACGGCATCTCGCTTTTCAGCCCGGACTGCACGCCCGAATTCAACAGCCGCGCTCATTGTTTCTCACCAGTCCGCAATTCTTCGAGGAACTCCTGGTTCGCATCCGATTCCCTGAGCCGCTCCTCTGGCGACAGTTCGAGCGAATGAAGGAACAACACCAGATCCAGACCGTAATCGCGAGCGGCCGCGAGCTTACTTCCAGCGGGTGGATTGCGGATCAATTCGAGAACTCGTCCGCGCTCCTCAGCGTTCATGGTTTCGCCCTCGCCAGCGATCGGCAGCTTTGGGTGTCTACTGGGTCGCCTCTTCCTTCTTCGCCACGATCCAGTCCTTCTCCTTCATGATCGACTTCAAAAACTC
>JASHQD010000333.1 GCA_030037755.1 Terriglobia bacterium | reverse complement strand
AGGGGGGGAAGAAGCCGGCTCCGGCTCTTTCGTCGGGCGATGCTCTACCCGAAGCTCGATTGTGAGAACGGAGCTGGGACCGGCTCCCACGGGTCTTGATTAGCCAGTCCCAACCCGATCACCCGATTCGCCTGCTCGTGCCCTGGCGATTCGGAGCTTGCCTTGCACAAAGTCGTCCTTGCTCCGGCACCGCGAGGTCAACCCAGAAATCCCCGGAACCGCGACGGCGAAACGCGGAAGCCCGGGAAGATTGCGCTCGCTCCGGCGCCACCGAGATCAGCGCCCAGATGCCGTACCGCCACTTCCGCGAAGACGTCGCGGAAATCGGTTGTCAGGGCCAGATCGCGCCCCTGGTAAAGCTGCCCGGGAGCAAGCCCGGGCCATTCGCCATAAACTTTTCCGCCCTTGACGGGCCCGCCGAGCACGAACATGGCGCTGGCGTGACCGTGATCGGTGCCGCGGTTGCCATTCTCATGGGCGGTGCGGCCGAATTCGGTCATGGTGAGGACCAGCACGTCGGCCATGCGCTCGCCCAAGTCCTGATGGAAGGCCGCGAGGGAGTCGCCAAATTGCTTGAGATTGTTGGCGAGCGCGCCCTTGACGCTGCCTTCGTTGACGTGATGATCCCAACCGCCGGTTTCAGCGAACGCCACTTCGAGGCCGACATCCGCCTTGATCAGTTGCGCAATCTGACTGAGGCTCTTGCCGAGCGGCCCTTTCGGGTACTCGACTCCGCTGGCGGGCTGATACTCGCTGGCGCCGACCCGCTCGAGCGTAGCAGCCGCTTCGAACATCTCCTGTGCCGTGCGATCGAGCAGCGCGTTCGACGTGGAAGCGTACATCGACTCGAAGCCTGCCTGCAGCACAGCCGATCCGCCGGGCTGTGCCGCCCGTAATCGGAAACTCCTCACATCGTTGACCGCCAGCGCGGGCGCAGGACCCAGCAGAGTGCGAGGCATTTGTTGCGAGAAGGCCACGGCACGGAAAGGCGTGGCCTCGAGCTGGGGCATGGCTTCAAGGTAGCGATTAAGCCAGCCATCGGATGTGCCGCGGCCAGGCGTGGCCGTCTCCATGTAATCCTGCGCGTCGAAGTGAGACCGGGTGCTGTCAGGCGATCCGGCGGCGTGTACGATCGCGAGCTGCCGTGAATCAAACAGCGGCTTCAGCGCGTCCAGGCTCGGATGCAGCCCGAAGAATCCATCGAGATCGATGGCGTTCTGGCCGGCAGACTCGGAGCGCGACGTGGGTTCCGGAATCGCGATGCTCGGCCGCAACGAGTAATACGGCTTGTCGCCGAACGGCACCACGATATTCAAGCCGTCGGCCGCGCCGCGCTGAAAAATCGCCACCAGGATCTTCTTGCGGGCGCTCGAGCGCGGCTGCTCCAGCGCATATGCCGTGCGCCGCAAAAATGACGGCACAAAGCTTGCGCCGAAGAGACTCAAGGCGCCCGATTTCAGAAAATACCTTCGCGAAAGCATAAAACACCTAACACAGAGGCACAGGGACACAGAGGAAAGAGCGAAGCGAACTCTGCGCCTCTATCTCTCTATGTTTTCTTCTCGTGTTCAGCGCCATTGAAACTCCGGTGATCCGATGACGAGAGCAGCGGCGGTGGTCAATTGAGGATCCGACCCGGGCTGTTCCACCGCCGCTGCTTCCTCCGGCGCGTTGATCGAACCGTTTTGAATACTCTTCAATATTGCAGTGCGGCTGCTCACGCTCAGCGTGCCGCCCGTCAGTTGCCGGCTGAGCTCGTTCACGAATATCGCGATAGAGTCGGGGGAAGCCATCGGGGCAGCCTGGCCATTCCCGCTGCCATCGGCCGCCGACGCGCCGCTCAAGGTAATCCGGGTGCCGGGTATCCGGTTCGAAGCGACCAGGGTGGCGAAGTTCAACCGCGCCAGAAGGGCGCTGGAGTTGATCCAGGTGCTTACGCGATCCGGGAAACCGGCGGGCGACTGATACTGAAACATCGGCTCGCCCATGCGGCCCATGAGCCCGAGCAACATGGGACTGGCGTCGGTCTCGGCATCGAGCGCGCGCAACGTGCTGGCTACCACTTCCAGCGGCGACTTGACCTTGGCGCGATACGCGTCCTCGGAATAGAACTCCGGCGAGCTTAGGATCGCCTTCAGCACCGCGCGCAGATCGCCTTGCGTGCGCAGAAACTCGTCGTTCGCGCGATCGACGACGCTGGCGGGCGGGTCGTCCGAGACGAACCGGCGGCAGAGCTTGAGCGAGATGAAGCGCGCTGTCGAGGGATGCGTGGCCAGGATGTGCAGAACCTGAAGACCATCGTCCATCCCGCCGCCCGGTGCGATATGGCGGCCCAGCACGGTCTTGGCGCCGTTGTCATGCCAACGGGGGTTGAAGAAGAACGAGGCGTCTTGCCGCGGCGCGCGGATGGTCCAGCCCGTCAAACAGCGCGCCACTTCAATCACATCCTGCTGAGTGTATCCGCCGTCCACCCCGAGCGTGTGCAGCTCCATCAACTCGCGGCCGTAGTTCTCATTCAAGCCGCGCTTCTGGATTTGACCCTTGCCGTCCGGCGCGGGAGTTGCGGTCCCAAGGGCTCCGAAGCGTCGAAATAGTCCGGCACGACGATTCATGAAGGCCTGGGCGGACGCGTCCGGAGCAGCGCTCAGCCAGTTGTCCAGATAAAAGAGCATCGCCGGACTTTGCGCCGTCGCCAACAGCAGATCCTCGAACTTGCCGAGCGCGTTCGGCCGGATGGTGTCGCGCTCGAACGACGTCAGCATCCACTTGTCCGCGCCCTTCAAAGCGAACACGTTGAAGTGATTCAGCCAGAATTGGACCATCACTTCCTGCAGCTGCCAGCGGCTGTAAACAGCGCGCAGCAATTCCTCTCGGCCGAGTTCCACGATTACTTCGCGGGGCCTGTTCGCATCCGAGTTCATCGCCGGGTCCGCCGGTGAGGCCATCGCGGCTACCGCCGGTTGGCCGTCACTTTCCTTCATCGAATCGGCATTCGGCCTGACCGCAGCTGATCCGTCCGCTCCGGCGGGTTTGGGTTGAGGATATTTCTCGATCAATTCGGCTGTGGACATGGAGAGCGTGGGAAATGCTTTCAGGCGCTCCTGGACAGCGGAATCGTTCAGGCGCTCAGGATGCAGTTGCTCATCCAGAAAAGCGTCAAGACCGATGGCGCGGACGCGGTCCACGTCACCAGGACGCGCTCCGAACGTAATGCGATTCACAAGATGCTGCGCCTGCAAGCGGCCGGCAAGCGGCCGGCGCGCGTTCGAGGCTGGCATCGGCGCAGGGTTTGAATCGAGCACCGGTTTTGATTTCACACCCGACATCAGTTCGTCACTGCCACGCAACCTGCATCGTGCGCAGAAAGTCCTACACTTCGCCCCAGGTCTACTAAACCCGTCATCGCGAAGAAAGTTTCGGTCGCGAAGAAAAAAACGATTCCCGGCCGCACTGTCTTGCGGCCAGCGTAGTAGCGCTCGCAAGGATCGACTTCATTTGGCCTTTTGGATCAGGCGCTTAGTCAGTTGAAAATGCTTCTTAGTAACGCGTTGTCAAGGCAGATCTGCAGCTGGTAGTGCGCTATAGCGCACTACCCTGCAGCTCGCCCATGATCGGCAGGCGCCACGCGGTGGTAATCTGATCCATGCGCGATTTCAGTAACCGCGAAAACGTCCACGGAGGTAGCCGGTGAACATTCGTGAGATCCCGACGCCCGCGTTGACCATCGATCTCGACGTGGTGGAGCGGAACCTTGACCACATGGCGGCTCGATGCCGTGAATATGGCCTTGGCCTCCGCCCGCACATCAAGACTCACAAGACACCGGAAGCCGCCCGCATGCAAATCGATCGCGGTGCTGTGGGGTTGACGGTCGCTAAAGTGGGCGAGGCCGAGGTCATGGCGGGAGCCGGATTTGATGACCTGCTGCTGGCGTTCCCGATATGGGGTGCCGGGAATCTGCGCCGTCTGGCAGCGGTCGCGCGGCAAAGGCGGATGTTGCTCTCACTCGACAATGAAGCCACAGCGCGGGAGCTGTCGCCGGCGATGACGGCGCAAGAAGCGTCCATCGGCGTGCTGGTGGAATTCGACGCCGGGCTTGGCCGCTGCGGCCTGGAGCCCGGGCCCGCATGCGTCGATCTGGCCAGGACCGTAGACGGGCTACCGGGCCTGCGCTTTCGGGGCCTGATGACCTACTTCGGGAGCGTGTGGGGTAACGAAGAGGATCGGCGCGCCGAAACCGAGCGCGTCGCCGCCCGTGTTGGACGAGCACTGAGCGCGTTCGAAGAAGCTCGCATGCCGGTCGATATTGTCTCCGGCGGTTCCACGCCGTCAGCGCCGCTGGCCGGCGGCATCAAGGGAATCACGGAAATTCGTCCCGGGACGTACGTCTACAACGATATCAACACGTACTATCAGGGCGTTTGCGCGCTGGAGGATTGTGCCGCGCGCGTGCTGGCCACGGTGGTCTCCACGGCCGTGCCGGGTCGCGCCATCATCGACGCCGGATCGAAGACCTTCTCTTCGGACCTGCTTGGCTCGGGACCCAAGTCCGGTTACGGCTACGTCGTGGAGGCGCCTGAAGCGAAGCTGGTCAAGCTGAACGAGGAGCATGGATATCTGGATATCGCGGGCTCCGCGCACGCCTTCCGCGTGGGCGAAGTGCTGACCGTAATTCCGAATCACGTCTGCACTTGCGTCAATATGCATGACGAGGTGTTTCTGCACCGCAGCGGCGAAGCGGCCGGATGCTGGAGAGTTGCAGCCAGGGGAAAAATCAGGTGATTGCCGATTGTCGAGTGACCATTGGCGAGTGAGGAGATCGGAGAACAATGGCTCAAGTGATGAAGAGTCCGAATGTTTACGATGCCGTGATCGTCGGCTCCGGTGCCGGCGGCGGCATGGCCGCTTACGTCCTGACTCAAGCGGGCGCGAAGTGCCTCATGCTCGAAGCGGGATCGTGGTTCGACACCGCCAAAGATTCCAAGATGCTGATGTGGCCTTACGAAGCGCCGCATCGCGGACTCGCCACCAGGGACAAGCCTGCAGGCTACTTCGATCCGGGCTACGGCGGCTGGCAGCTCAGCGGCGAGCCCTACACCAACGCCGAAGGCAGCGACTGGCAGTGGTTTCGCACACGCGCGCTCGGCGGCAAGACCAATCACTGGGGACGCATCTCGCTGCGCATGGGCCCGTACGATTTCAAGCCTTACAGCCGCGACGGCAGGGGATTCGACTGGCCGATCACTTACGACGATCTTGCGCCGTATTACGACAAGACCGAGGAACTGATCGGCGTGTTCGGATCGCAGGAAGGCCTCGAAAATACGCCGGACGGCAAGTTCCAGCCGCCGCCCAAGCCGCGCTGCTACGAATTGGTCGTCCAGAAAGCGTGCCAGAAACTTGGTATCCCGTGCGTTCCTGCGCGTCTTTCGATCATCACCAGGCCGCTGAACGGCCGACCTGCGTGTCACTACTGCGGCCAGTGCGGACGGTCCTGCGCCACCGGTTCGAATTTCTCATCGCCCACCGTGCTGATTCCGCCCGCGCAGGCCACTGGCAATCTCGAAGTCCGCTGCGACGCCATGGCGCGCGAAGTCACGGTCGGTCCGGACGGGCTCGCCACGGGTGTCTCTTATATCGACAAGAAAACGCGCAAGGAAGTCCAGGTCCGGGCGAAGATCGTGGTGCTGGCGGCAAGCTGCTGCGAGACCACGCGCATCCTGCTCAATTCCAAGAGCCGCCTGTTTCCGAACGGTCTGGCGAATTCGAGCGGCCTCGTCGGACGTTATCTCATGGACACCACCGGCACCGACGGCACCGTCGGATTCCTGCCGGTTCTGATGGACGAGCCGCCGCACAACTGCGATGGCGTCGGTGGTATGCACCTCTACATGCCGTGGTGGAACTATCAGAAGCAAATGCGAAACGAGCTGCCCTTCGCGCGCGGATATCACATCGAGTTCGGCGGAGGGCGGCACATGCCCAACGTGGGAATGTTCAGCCGCAGCGAGCGTTTTCTCGGCGGAGGATATGGCCTGGAGCTGAAGCGTGGATGCCGGAAGATCTACGGCGCCACGGTCGGATTCTCAAGCCGCGGCGAAATGATTCCGAACGATCAAAGCTACTGCGAGATCGATCCCAACGTGGTGGATGAGTGGGGCATTCCCGTGCTCAAGTTCCATTTCAAGTTCAGCCAGGATGAAATCCTGCAGGCGCGGCACGCCCGCGAGACGTTCCGTGAGATTATCGTGGCTGCGGGCGGCGAGGTGATTCGCACCGCGGATGCCGATACGGATTGGGGCATCTCCAAGGGCGGCGCCATCATTCACGAGGTCGGCACCACGCGTCTCGGCGACGACCGCCGCACTTCCGTGCTGAACGCTTACTGCCAGGCGTGGGATTGCAAGAACCTGTTCGTTGCCGACGCAGCGCCGTTCGTGAGCAATGCCGACAAGAATCCGACGCTGACGATACTGGCGCTCGCCTGGAGAACGTCAGAGTACGCGGTGGAACAGGCGAGAAAGCGAAACATCTGATTGCCGATTTTCAATTGCCGATTGCCGATTGTTTGTGAGTAGCAAACCCGCAATCACCTTCGCAATCGGCTGTGGCAATCGAAAATCGGCAATCGTCAATCGGCAATTTCCAAGAACTCCAGCCGGTTTCCCCAGGGATCTTCCGCATAGAATCTGCGGACGCCGGGCAGCCCATCGTCGTCAACCACTTTGACCTGATGGGATCGCAGCCGCTCTCTCAGCGCATCGAGATTCGTCACCCTGAACGCAGGATGCGCCTTCCTTGCCGGCTGAAAATCGCGCTCCACACCCACATGCAGTTGTTGCGAGCCGCAGCGAAACCAGCATCCGCCGCGCGCCCGAAGCGCGACGGGCTTCTCGATTTCGTCAAGGCCCAAAACGAAGCCGTAGAACTGGCGCGCGGCAAGCTCGCAGCCCCGCGGGGCGGCGATCTGGAC
>JASHQD010000332.1 GCA_030037755.1 Terriglobia bacterium | reverse complement strand
AGCGCGCCCTTCTTGTGCTTGATTGTGGCCCACTTGGAATGGCCTGACATAATCCTAGTCCTCGTGACGAACCCGCACTCCCGGTGCGCGCTCGCACCTCAAGGAGCGGTCCTATATTGCGGCTAATTCATTATACTAGCACAGTTGCGGCGACCGTCGTCCCGTCGGTTGCCGGCAGCCTGCAACCTTGCGGCCGCCCCTCAGCGCATTCAGGACATCTCCCCCTCCTCAGTACGTCTGCCATTCCGCGGCCGATTCATAAACCGTGACGCCGTGACCGGTGCGAATATCCTCGTACATCAGGTTGTAGAGGACGCCGCGATCGAATGCCGCCTCCATGCGGTGGTCGGTGCCGGCCCACGTGAGATGATCGCCGCCGCGGATGTCCCGGCTCTCCGTCGTCGGTGCGCCCAGCGCCCTTTGCACCTCGTCGAGAGAATCCTGGTGCAGCAGCTTCTGCGGATGCTGGCCGGCGTTGGGCCCGGAAGGGATCTTGCGAGTGGTATCGGTCACGATCATGGTGCGGGCGAACGCCTGGATGCGAGCCTCGCGGTCTCTCACCACAGCGGCTTCGCGCCGCTTCTCCATGCCCGGCATATAGAACTTGAGTACGGCGGCGAGAGCCAGAATGATCGTGAGCTGGATGAGGAGGGCGCGCGTCCAAATCGCACCGGAGTCGCGAGAGCTCATGAGCAGATTATCGCCCATCCAGGGCCGGATCGTTCGAACCGACCTGAAGCCCATACGAGCCTGTTCTTAACAACCTGGCAGAGCCCGGTGTTACGGGAGCGCAAAAGCCACCAGCGAATCGCTCTGTTTCTCCTCGCGCACCTTGGGATGTCCCCCGGCCGCGATGACCACGTATTGCTTGCCGTTGGGCAGACGATAGGTCATCGGCGTGGAGTGCGCGCTGGCGGGAAGCTCGGCGCGCCACAGTTCCTTGCCGGTGGCGGAATCGAAGGCACGGATATGCGGATCGACCGTGCCCGCCACGAACACCAGTCCGCCGGCCGTAACGATCGGACCGCCGAGGCTGAGGGATCCGGACGCATCAGACAGCTTGGGCGCATTCGCACCGGGCGGTGGAGGCCCGGCGGGCGCATTGCCGGGAGAGCCGCTGCCGTGGCACAGCGCGCAGTTCGTAGTCACGTCGCGCAGCGAGCCGAGCGGAACCTGCCAGCGAATCTTGCCGGTCTTCATGTCGATGGCCGACATCTGACCCCACGGTTGCGGGCTGCAGGGCAGGCCCGACGGCGAAAACAGCACGTTGCGATACATGCCGTAAGGAGCGCCGATCTGAAAGCCGTACTCGCCCTGCGGTCCGTGTAAACTTGCCGCCAACATTTGCGCGCGCGGAATCAGCTTCACGATGTACGGAATGTTGTTGTTGTTCACGAACAGCAGCGAAGTGGCGGGATCGAAGGCGTAGCCGCCCCAGTTCAGGGAGCCGATCGAGCCGGGAATGTTCAGCGTGCCTTGCAGGCTTGGCGGTGCGAACATACCCGGATTCCACAAGCCGCCTATCATTTTGCTACATATCTCGCGATCGCCAGGCGTCAGCCCGAAGGCCTCGTTGGCGGTCATCTGCTGGCGGCCGATGGCGGGCGGTGCCACGGGCTCGGGCTGGGTCGGCGAAGTGTGTTCGCCCGGAACATCGCTCTGGGGCACGGGCCGCTCCTCGACGGGAAAGACCGGCTTGCCTGTGTCGCGATTGAGAACGTAGATGAATCCCGTCTTGTTGCCCTGGATCACCACCGGCACTTTGCGTCCGCCGTGCTCGATCGTCGCGAGCAACGGAGGACAGGCCGTGTCGAAGTCCCAGAGATTGTGGTGAACGAGCTGAAATCCCCAGACCATTTCGCCCGACTCGGCGCGCAACGCCACCACCGAGTCCGCCCATTTATCGTCGCCGAGTCGCGAGCCGCCGTAGAAATCGGGACTGGCGCTGCCGGTCGGGACGAAGACCAGGTGGCGCTCGGGATCCACAGACATGATCGACCACGCGTTGGCCGCTCCGCTCCACCAGGTCGTCCCAAACGGCTTCGAGGCCGCGTCGGGCGCGTTCGGTGGAATCGGATCCCACTGCCAGCGCAGTTTGCCCGAACGGACGTCATAGGCGCGTACCACGCCCGAGGGCATATCGACGCGGTTGTTGTCATTGATCGCCGACCCGACGACCACCACGTCGTCAATCACGGCCGGCGGCGAGGTCGTGTGATACCAGCCTCTGCGGTAGCGCGGCACATCGTTCGGGCCCACTTCACCGTTCTGTCCGAAGTCCCCGCAGGGCTGGCCGCTGGCGGCGTCGAGAGCGATCAGGCGAGCATCAACCCTCGATTCAAAGATGCGCCGGCGGCAGGGCGCCGACGACGCGGCGGCGGAGTCGAGCCAGGTGGCCACGCCGCGATTGATCAATCCATCGCCATAGTCCCACTTGGGATCGATTTTGGGATCGTAGGCCCAACGCTCGCTGCCGGTGGCGGGATCGAGCGCGATCACACGATTGAATGGCGTCGAGAGATAGAGCGTGCCATCGACGAGAATCGGCGTGGTCTCAAATCCGCTGCGCTGCTTGCCACCGCTGCCGTCGGAGATGTCGCCGGTGTGAAATGTCCACGCGACCTGCAGCGTGCTGACATTCTCCCGATTGATCTGCGTAAGCGGCGAGTATCGCATGCCGCCAGGATCGTGTCCGTAGACAGGCCAGTCGTCTGCAGGGGCAGGGGCCGCGGCGAAGACGTCTCGAAGTGGCAAGTGACGAGTCACAAGTGACGAGCAAGAGAT
>JASHQD010000331.1 GCA_030037755.1 Terriglobia bacterium | reverse complement strand
ATCTCGGTCACGCGCCGGCTCGAGAGCGGCTGGAGCGCCGTTTCGGTTGTGGCCCAATCCACCCAGCGCTCGTCTTCCCCGGATTCGAACAGACGCCGGCCGACGTGCGGATGGCGCCCCTGGCGGATGAACTCCCGAACGGTGAACGAAAACAGCAGCGGAGTGTCCTGCCGCGCGAGACCCACCACTCGAGCACGCGCCGGCGCCGGAATCGTGTGCAGGTTTTGATCGTCGAGTGTGACCTTCCCCGAAACCGGCGCGAGATGACCGCTCGCCAGTTCGAGCAGAGTGGACTTGCCGGAGCCGTTCGGTCCAATGATGGCGATCAACTCGCCCGCGCGCGCCTCGAAACTCGCGGGACCAAGCTCGAACTGCGGATAGCGGAACGTGACCGAGTCAACTACCACCCGGGCGTCCACTACCGATCCCTGACCGAAACCGCACGGGTTGGCTGCGGCCAGGTGCATGCGCGATTTGCGAGGTTGTTTCCCACCGGGGGTCAAGCCATCTACGTCGGAGTCCACTGTTCGGCTCAGGGAACAGGTATAGCCAGGAAGCCGTGCTCGCCCTGGGCGTCGGAATAAAGTCCAACGATCTGATCGTTGTTGTTGATGCCAACACAAATGGTTTCTGTGGCGCCGGGCACATCGATCCCGGTATAGGAACCGTTGCGATCCAGGAACCCGTGCGTGCCTTGGGAGCTATACCAGCCGACCAGATCGCCGGAGTCATTGATACCGTCGACGCTCGTCTCCGTCGCTCCAGGAAAATTGATAAAGGTAAGTGTTCCGTGGTCGGAAAGGAAGCCGCGATAGAGCCCAGACGTTCCAGAATAGGTGCCCGTCAGCTCTTGTGAGGAGTTGATTCCCGCCACCTCGGTGAAGGTTGCACCCGGAACATCAATTGTCTTGAACTGGCCAAGCACATCCAGGAATCCATGGGTAACTCCGGAAGAGTCAGCATAGTATCCGACGATCTGGCCAAGCTTGCTGATACCGAACGCGGCCGTGGCGATGGATCCTGGGAACTCGACTGTCGTGAACTGGCCGTCATGATACAGGAACCCGAGACCCTGGAGGCCGTCGGGCGTGTACGACCCCACGATCGCGTCTGCGTCGTTGATTGCGTTCGCGCTGGTGCCCAACGCGCCGGGAAAGTCTATAACGGTGAAGGTGTCATCCTGCAGCAGGATTCCATTTGTGTAGGTGGAACCTGACGGGGTGTATTGACCCACGATCGCGCTCGAGTCATTAATCCCCAGACCCTGCGTGCCTGCAGCCCCCGGATAGTTAAAGGTAACGAAGTGGAAGTTGCCGGACTGCGCGCTGCAGACTGCGGCGGAAGCGGCTAGCAGAGAGAGAAACAAAACGTGACGTCCGTACGACATTGTTTCTTCCTTTCCCGTTGCTCACCTCGGCCGCGGCCCTCGATTCTGCCCTTGGTCCTGTTGAGCAACAGCCCGGATTCATTCTGGTGAACTATACAAACATCCTGGCACCGCCTGCAACCTTCGTGCGAGTCTCTCGCAGCGGCTGTCAGTCACGTCATCCTGCCGTGCGCCGCAGGAGATAGATAAACACGGGCGCGCCCGCGACCGCCGTCACCGCGCCGACGGGCAATTCGAGCGGAGCCACGACCGTGCGCGCGAGCGTATCGGCCACAATCAGGATCGTCGCGCCGCCCAGCGCCGCCGTCGGCAGCAGCAGGCGATGATCGCTCCCAACAAGCATGCGTCCGAGGTGCGGCACCAGCAATCCCAGGTATCCGATGGTGCCGCTGACGGAGACCGCGAGGCCTGTTAGCAGCGACGCGAGCAGAAAGACCAGGGTCTCGACGCGCGCCACCGGGACGCCGAGGTGCGCCGCCTCCACATCGCCAAGCAGGAGCACGTTGAGGTCTTTGCTGAATGCGTAGAGCGCGACGATCGCCACCAGAATCGCCGGCGCCAACCACCCGATGCGCGCGTTGGTGATCACGCTCAAATCGCCCATCAGCCAGAAGGCGGTGCCGCGCACGTCCCGTGTGGAAAGTAGCGTCAGGATGAAGAGGATCACGGCGGAAAGAAACGACGCCGTGATCACGCCGGCCAGCACCAGCGTGTAGCTGGCCAGCCGTCCGCCGCGGCGTCCCAGGAGATAAACCCAGGCCGTCGTCGCCACCGCTCCCGCGAATGCAACGGCCGGCGCCGCCGCAGCCCACAGTCCGCCGAGCCACAACGCCAGAATCTCGCCCAGCGCCGCGCCGCTCGAGATCCCGAGCACGTAAGGATCGGCCAGTGGATTCCGCAACAAAGCCTGCAGCGCCGTCCCCGAGACCGCCAGCGCCGCACCCACCAGCGCCGCCAGCACGACGCGCGGCAGTCGCAAGTCGCGAACAATGGCGAGCGCTTCGGGGTCGCCGTCGCGGCCGAGGAGTCCGCTCCAGACGCGAGCGATCGTCAGATGAACCCCGCCCAACGCCAGCGCACCCAGAGCCGCCAGCAGGAGCAACACAGCGAGGCCAAGCGCGACGCTTAAGGCATTGCGCCGGGTTGGTCTCATTGCCGGCACTCCGCGACCGCCTGGCAGGGGCGAGTAGCGAATAGTGAGTAGCGAATAGCGAGTAGGGAGTAGGGAATAGGGAATGAAATGGTGAATGGTGAATGGTGAATGATAAGTGAAAGCAAATGGAAAATGGTGAATGGTGAGTGGTAAATGGCGAACGATGACGTGCTGTCTGAAAATTCCCGCTCGGGTTCCGCTGGCCAAGCCTTATTCACAATGATCCTCACCCCGCTCGATCCACCATTCACCATTCACCATTCACCATTTACAATTTCCATTGCCTATTCGCTTTTCGGATGGAGGATTGTCGCCACTTCCTCCAACGAATCAATCAATCGCGGACACGGACGCACAATCGTATCGGAGATGAAGTACACGCGCCCTGATTTGACTGCGTTGAGATCGCGCCAACCCTGCAGACGCTTGAAATCGTCGAGCGACGGCGTGTAAGTGTGCGATTTCGGCAGCAGGATGACGTCGGGCTGTCGCGCGAGCACCGCTTCGAGACTCATTCGCGGCCACTCGCCCGGAAGATCGTTCGAAATCGATTGGCCGCCGGCTCGCCGGATAACGTCTTCAACGAAGTTGTGTGCGCCAATCGTAATCAGCGGCTGGTACCAGGTGACAAACAGAAGGCGCGGCTGCGGTTGCCCGGCAACGCGGCGCTCCACGGCCTGAACGCGCTGTTCGAGGCTGCTGGCGAGCGCCGTCGCTTGCGGGTCAGAATCGAGCAGAGCGCCGAGATCGCGCACCGACTTCAGGACGTCGTCCACGCTCTTGTCGGAAAGCCCGTAGAGCGGAATCCCGACCTGCGCCAGTTGGTCGATCATCTCCCGGCGGTTCGCTTCGGCGCTGCCGATCACGAGATCCGGCTTCAACGCGACGATCCTCTCGATGCTCGGGTTCAGGACCGCGCCGACATGCGGCTTCTCGGTGGCCGCGGCGGGGTAGTCGCAGTAATCGGTATCGGCGACGAGCTTATCCTGCTGGCCCAGAGCGTAGATCGTCTCCGTGATGCTCGGCGCGAGGGAGACGATTCGCTGTGGATGCGCCGGAACGACGACCTTGCGGCCCGTCTCGTCGATAACAGTGCGCGTGCCGCCGCCAACTGCAGGGATGGCGGATGCAATTCCTGGAACTGCGATGCCTGGGCCGAAGAACAGCAGAACAAAGAGGCCACGGAGACGCGTCCAGCAGCCAGGTCGCCAAATTCCAGACGAACGGAGGGCACGGAGCACAGGCGAGGAAATCCGACGTGCACCGATATTTCGCGCCGGCCTGTTTGTCGTCCTCATCCGCGTATGCCCTTGCCAGTTTATCTGATTCTGCATCAGCGAGGACTCGTCCGATAGCCTGACGCCTTCGATGAAGATCGCCTGAGAATTCGAAATCAGGGGTGTATAATCGGCCCCGCTGGAACCTTTGGGGTGAAGCCATGCTTCGAAAAGATCTGGGTTATGCCTGGCGAACATTAAGGAAGAGTCCCGTATTCGCGCTGACCGCGGCTATAACGTTGGCCCTGGGGATCGGCGCCAGCACGGCGATCTTCAGCGTCGCCGACGCGGTGCTGTTGCGACCTCTGCCTTACACGGACTCGGACCGGCTGGTGCTCGCCTGTTCCGACATGACCCGGCGTCACGTCCGCGATTTCCCCTTCTCCAACGCGGACTTCATCGACCTGCGCAACGGGTCGAAGCAGTACTTCGAGGACTTCGCAGCCATCAACACCGGGCGGGGCGTGGTGCCGCGCGACGATGGGACGTCCGAACAGGTCACCTTTGCCGGTGTCACGCCGAATTTCTTTCATCTGCTGGGCGCGAGGATTCTGGTTGGCCGCGACTTCACCGATTCCGATGGCGCGCCGCAACCGCCTCCGCCGGCAGGTGCTGCTAACGGCGCCAATGCCAATGCCGCGGCTCCGAATGCTGCCGCCACGCCGCGACTTCCCACCTACGCGATCCTGAGTTACTCCTACTGGCAGCGGCGCTACGGCGGCGACAGTTCGATCGCCGGACACGGCCTGCTGCGAGCGGGAAACATCAGCCTGCAGATCGTCGGGGTACTGGCTCCGGGGTTCGAGTTGCTGTTCCCACCCAACATGAACATCGACCAGTCGCCGGACATCTGGGTTGCGAACCGCATCGGCTACGACGTGGCCCAACGTCTGAACGTATCGCTTCAGCCGGTCGGCAAGCTGAAGGCGGGCGCCTCGTTGAGTCAGGCTCAGTCC
The DNA here is from genome assembly GCA_030037755.1 of Terriglobia bacterium. Lineage (GTDB taxonomy): Bacteria > Acidobacteriota > Terriglobia > UBA7540 > UBA7540 > Gp13-AA77. The sequence goes on along the minus strand of JASHQD010000331.1, from coordinate 1,719 downwards.
GAGGTCGATGCTGTAGCCGCGCAGGATCGTCAGGCCGTTCCCATTCTGCAGACCGCGGGCTACAGTATCCGCCTCGAGCCCATGAAGTCATACCTGCTAACGGACGTGCGTCCGGCGATCCTGGCCTTGATGGGCGCGGTTGTTTTCCTGCTGCTCATCGCGTGCTCGAACGTGGCCAATCTGCTGCTGGTGCGGGCTTCGTTGCGCGAGCGTGAACTCGCGGTGCGGACAGCGCTCGGAGGCAGCCGGTGGCGACTGGTGCGGCAGATGCTGGCGGAAGCACTGCTGCTCTCCACGTTCGGAACCGTGGCGGGCGTGGGCCTGGCGTGGGCCGGCATCCGCGAACTGCTCGCCATCGCACCGGCGGATCTGCCGCGACTCCAATCGATCGCGATCAATCCGGCCGCGCTGGCTTTCGCAGCGCTGGCCGGCCTCGTCGCGACCGTGGTATTCGGAATCGCTCCGGCACTGCGAGCCTCGCAGCCCGACGTCATGAACGTGCTGCGCTCGAGCGCCCGCAATACGGGCCTGAGCGGCGGCGGACTGCTGCGCAGCGCCGTCGTGGTGGCGGAGGTCGCGCTGTGCTTCGTACTCCTGATCGGCTCCGGCCTCATGATCCGCAGCTTTCTCGCCCTCGAGCGCATCGATCCGGGCTACGATCCCAAAGGCGTGCTGACGTTCAACGTGCTGGGCGTATTTCAGGGCCGGCAGCAGCCGGAGCAGCGAGCCGCGCTGATTCGCGAGCTCAGCGACAAGCTCCGCGGACTGCCCGGCGTCGAGAGAGTCTCGGCTTCCACGCCCTTCCCGCTCGCGGGCGGGTTCTCTCCGATCCGCTGGGGCCTGGAGCCCGCGCTCGCCGATCCCAGCAAATTCCAGGCGGCCGATCTCCAGATCGTTCTGCCCGGCTACTTCGAGACGCTGCACACGCCCCTGCTGTGGGGCCGCACGTTTACGGACGCCGATAATGTGGCCGGACGCAAGGTGGTGATCGTGGACCAGGCGCTGGCGGCCAAGGCCTTCCCTCACGAATCCGCGGCCGGCAAGCGCATCCTGATCCGCGTGAATACGCCGGAGCCCGAATGGGTGGAGATCATCGGCGTGGTGGGCCACCAGCGCGATACGTCGCTTGCCGAGTCCGGCCGCGAGCAGGTCTACGTCACCGACGCTTACACCGGCAGCGGCGTGGTGCAGACCTGGGCGCTGCGCACCGCGGGCGATCCATCTAGCCTGGCTTCCCCTGTCCGGGCAGCCGTCGCCCAGCTCGATCCGCGCCTCCTGATCACCGGTCTCGAGCCCATGCAGGAACTGGTCGAAAAGTCGCAGGCGCCGACCCGATTTTCGCTGTTGCTGATCGGGATGTTTGCCGTGATCGCGGCGCTGCTGGCGGGCGTCGGGCTGTACGGCGTGCTCTCGACCGTGGTCCGCCAACGCACCGCCGAAATCGGTGTCCGCATGGCGATGGGCGCGGTGCCGGGCAACATCTTCAAACTGGTCGTCGGACAGGGACTGCGCCTCAGCGCGATCGGAATCGTTTTCGGCCTGCTCGCGGCCCTGGCCTTCACGCGCGTGATGACCAGCATGCTGGTGAACGTCAAGGCTACTGACCCGGCCACGTACGTTCTGATGGCAGTGCTCTTCTTCCTCGTCGCGGCCCTGGCCTCGTGGATGCCCGCCCGCCGCGCGGCGGCACTCAATCCGACGGTTGCGCTGCGCGAGGAA
>JASHQD010000330.1 GCA_030037755.1 Terriglobia bacterium | reverse complement strand
AATACGGCCTCGTATTCGACCGCCAGCGCCGGCGAGATCACCAGGCTGCCATACCCGCCGTTCGAGCGTATGAAGCAGCCGGTACGATGCGCCCAGGCTCGACCTGAGCGCTGCCACGAGCACGTTAGTGTCGAGGATGACCTCAAGCATGTATCATGCCCTCAGGGCTCGCCATCACCCACTACTGGTCATCCGCTCTTGCCTTCGAATACAGGCATTCTTGCCCGGTCCGCCAAACCTCCTCCCTGGCGGGATCTCCCCGCTACGTCTCCTCGGGAGGTGTTCGATTCAGAAACTTCGGCAGATGCCAGGGATGACTCCTGATATAGCGTGCGATCGGCGGTGTCTCCGGCGGATAGATGTTGGGTTTCTCTTTGGCCTCCCATTCGAACGGAAGATGCACAATAGTACCCGGCTGTGAGATTTCCCCGAGCGCCCGCAGCGTGGCCCTCAAGACATCGAGTTGGCGCAACGCATCTCCCGGTGGCCCCAAAGTGATCCCGAAGGGATTCTCAATCGCCGCAATCCGCGGGACGCCGGCGCTCTCGGTCATGTCCGGCATCATGGAAAGCGAGATTGTGCTGAACCCGGCGGCTTCGATTTCCCGCTGAACCAGTCCCACGGACCAGCAGCAAATGGGTCAGACCGGAACCAACACCACGGCGTCCACCTGTTCCCGGCGAAGGTTGGCGATGATTGCCGGAACGGCCTGGCTCAGCAACACATCGGGCCGGAGCGTGTACCCACCGTATGAATAGTGCGAGGGGGCCGAGTGTCCGATCTCGCCCAAGGCCTCGAGCTGGTTCAACCGCTCAATTGGCATGATGCAGTTGAGATCCTGTTCAGCGAAAGACGTGTTGATGTGGAGGTGGTACACGCGAGCGTCGGAGGTTGCGGTCGCCCGGGGAAGCACCCGGTACGACGGATCGGAAGACCAGGGATCCCTCCGCTCAATCTGCTGGTCAAACGGCAGGTCGCTCTTGAGGGCAATCGCCGCGGAACTCACGAGGGAGATCGTGCACTGCGATATTGGCTTGGTCAGCGGAGTCCAGGGAATCTGAGCGGGCGCGCTCAGCCCGGCCCAGTGCTTCATCATCCGGCCGGTGACTGGATCGAGGAAACGGTAGGAGTTGACGATTTTGGCCATCGATCCCTGTGCGTGGAGAATTAGCAGGTCCGTTGACACCTACTGCAGAAGCGGCGTCCTCACCGCGGCTCTCCGGATAAGCACAAAACAACTCTGTCTGCTATGTGGCAACGCTCATGTGGATCATCAACTCCTTTGTCATACGCTTGTTGATGCGGACTCGAAGCTCGTAAGTGTCCATCCCCCGGCGCTGACGAGCCGTAGATAGAAAAGCTTTCCAGTAGCCGTTTTTTCCAACGCAAAGTAGCCCTCATCCGTGCGGGTGGAAGCGAGAACCGTTTTCCAGCCAGGGCTGCGTAGCTCCACCGTTACGCCGCTCGCTGGTTCGTCCGTTCCAGACACAGCCACATGGCCCGCAAGTGCCCGGCTCAAGGATATTTGTCTCTGCTCGACGGTCATTGTCGAGTTCCCGGCCGCCGCCATCAGGAACAGAATCAGCCCTAGCAGGAGAGCCCTTTTGGCGGGTTTCATCTCATTCGTTGGTGATGATCCCATCGTCATGGCCGGTCGGCGCAGCCGTTCATTCGTAGACTTCGCGGCGATGCGCGACCCGCGTGATGCTCACACGTCTAGCAGCATCCTCGATAACGTCGACCACGCGCCAGTCGCCAACCCGGATTCGCCATGTGTCCTTTTGGCCTTTAAGTTTCTTGCAGCCGGCGGGCCTGGGGTTGTCCGAAAGAGCCACGATCTTGCGATCGATGCGCATAAAGACGGGATCCTCAAGCGCGTCGAGCTCCCTTGCGGCCGATTGCTTAACTTCAACCGAATACTCAGCCATGAGCGCGAACGCGCTTCAGCCGGCCTGACCGGTACTCCTGGTATGGAGTCCCCTTCTCCCTGCGGCGCGATTCGGAAACGAGCCCATCCCAGAACTCTTCCCACAGCGCGCGGTGCTTGCGAAGATCGATCTGCACAGCTATCTTGCGTCCCTTCTCGTCGGTAACAAACTGAATGCCGCTCATCGTTGACTCCCACCCAAACTATGATCTCAGACTATCTCGCCCGTAAGGCAACGTCAAACCGGCGACTTGTCCGTCTTGTCGCCGCCACGCTTCCATCGTGTCCGGCGATCAGCCTGATCCACACCGCTGAGGATAGTACCGCCGGACGCCTAATTGCGGTGCGCCAGGCAGCGCCGGAACAGTTGGTCGAGCAGCTCGATTGAAAGATCCATCTCCTCGCGCGTGATGGTGAACGACGGCGCCAGCGTGAAGACGTTCTTGTAGTACCCGCCGACGTCAAGCACCAGCCCGTAGCGGCGTCCGCCCGCTTCGAGATCGCCCTTCAGCCCTTCAGCGAAGATGTGGTCCGTCAATTCGCGGTCGGGTGTGAAGCCGTCTTCGCGACAAACCTCGATGCGCAACGCGAGCCCGATGCCGTCCACCTGGCCAATCGCCTGTGGGTGGCGCTTCTGCAATTCGCGCAGCCCGGCCAGAAAATACGCGCCTTTCTCGTTCACCAGCTTCCCGTAGTCTTCCTCTTCCATCATCTTCAGGGCTTCGAGCGCTACTGCCGTCCCCAGCGTGTTTGAAGAGAACGTCGAGTGCGTCGAGCCGGGCGGAAACAATTCCGGCGTAATCAAGTCCTCGCGCGCCCAAAGCCCTGAGATCGGATTAAGACCATTGGTCAGCGCCTTGCCGAAGACGATGATGTCCGGCGTGATGCCCAGGTTCTCGATCGCCCAGAACGTGCCCGTGCGATAGAAGCCCATCTGGATCTCGTCGTCAACGATCAGAATCTTGTGCCGGTCGCAGGTTTCCCGCAGCCGCGTAAAATATTCGCGCGGAGGAATCACGTAGCCGCCGGTTCCCTGCACCGCTTCGATGTAGAACGCGCCGTACTCACAGGACTTCGCCTTCGGATCCCACACGCCGTTGTACTCGGTGTCGAACAGCTTGGCGAACTGATCCTCGCAGTAAATATCGCAAGTCTCCCGCTTCATCCCATACGGGCAGCGATAGCAGTAAGGGAACGGAATGAACTGCGCGCGATCGCCGAAGTGTCCGTAGCGCCGGCGATAACGATAGCTGGAGGTGATAGCCGACGCGCCGAGCGTCCGGCCGTGATATCCGCCGGTGAAGGCGAACATCAGGTTCCTGCCGGTGTAGTTGCGGACCAGCTTGAGCGAATCCTCGATGGCCTGCGACCCGCCTACATTGAATTGCACGCGTCCCTTCACGCCGAACCGCTTCTCGCAGTACTGCGCGATCTTCGCCGCCACCTCGATTTTTTCGGCGTGCAGATACTGGCAGGCGAGCTGCGGTAGTTGATCGATCTGGCGCTTCAGCGCTTCATCGAGACGCCGATTCTTGTAGCCGAAGCTCGCCGCCGAGTACCACATCTGGAGATCGAGATAGGCGGTGCCGTCTTCGTCGTAAAGATACGATCCCTCGCAGCCGGTGAAGACCTTGGGCGGCTCGAGATAATGGACGGTGTCGCCGAACGAGCAGTATTGGCGCTCGAGTTCGAGCAATTCGGCGGTGCGAGTCACGTTCATGGTGGGCAAGATGAAGCTCCTTCGAAGCTGGTTGTCGGTCGTCGGTTGCCGGTTTTCGGTGCGGATCGTCGATCTTTGATCGTAGATCGTCGACAGAGGTCTACGATCTACGAACGACGATCCAAGATCGACTAAACGAACGGTCTGAACCAATAACCGGCTACCGGCTACCAGCAACTAGCCACTGCTTCAGGACTTCCCGCTCGATTTGCCCAAACGTCTCAAATGCCGTGCACGCCACGCCATGCTCGCGGCAGTAGCCCAGCAGTTTGTCGCGCGCGAAGACCACGTCGGCTTCTTCCACGGCGAATCGGTCGGAAAGCCCGTCGCCGATGAAAATCACCGGGCGATGCTCGCCCCGGACGCGCCGCATCACCTCGGGCTTGCAGGTTGCGCAGCCGTGAACGCAGACCTCGGGCCAGTGCGGGAAATCGACCTCGACGCCGCGGCCGCGCACCTGGATCGCGCTCGAAAAGAGATGCGAGCCGTTGAGCAACTCACCATCCACGCCGCAATTCCGCAGCACGCGCCGGATCACGTAGTCGAATCCGTCGCTAACCACGTAAAACGGTATTCCGCGCTCACGGGTGAGAGCATGGAATTCGGCGAAGTGTTGATCAAGCGGAACCGCGTCGATCAAGGCGTCTAACTGCTCGGCGGATGCGTCCACCATCGCCATCTGTCGCTTCAGGCATTCCCGCGATCCGATGTGGCCTTCGACCCATTCCTCTTCGACCTCGTGCCAGGCCGGGTCGGCGAATTCAGCCAGGATGACGTCGGTCACGTCGACTTGCGCGATCGTGCCGTCGAAGTCCGAGAAGATGACGGGAGTCGCGTGTGGGGCAGAGGGAATGGGGAGTAGGGAATAGGGAGTAGGGACCCGGAATTGGGGCGTTCCGTGCTGGGAGTCACGTTTTCTTGGCATTGAGATTGATTCTCTACTCGCAATTCGCTACTCGCTATTCGCTACTCCCCACTCCCTACCTCTCAACACAGAGGCCACAGAGAAACCAGTTACGAGATTCGCCTTCCTCTCCCTCAGCCGCTTCTCTCATCAACGAGACGACGTGGCTTACGGGTTACTCCCCCTGCGCCAGGCGTAAGATAAGAGAAACTGAGGCGGTACATACCGCACGTATGGTTGGCCCATACTTCGGGATAGCGCTCTTCCAAATTGCGGCAAACGTTTTGCTCCACCCCTTCCGATCCAACACCATTCGTCAATTCCAGCCGGAATTCCAAAACATCGCGCAATCCCTCCTGCCGCACCGCCACCTGCCAGTTCGGCGAGACGCCCTCGACATCATGCAGAATGCGCTCGAAGATTT
>JASHQD010000329.1 GCA_030037755.1 Terriglobia bacterium | reverse complement strand
GGTGCGCGACAATCTGGAGCGCGAGGTCAGTGGCGCGTCGATTCCCAACCCCGACCTGGAACAGCACTGACCGCGCCTTCGAACCACGCGCTGTAGCGGCGGTGTCCTCACCGCCGATTGCCACGGTGCGTCGCCGCTCGAAACGCCATCAATCTCGCGCGGGGTGTCCTTACCGCCGATTGTCGCGGTGCGTCGCCACTCGAAACGCCATCAATCTCGTGCGGCGGTGAGGCCGATTGCCACGGTGCGTCGCCGCACAAAACGCCATCAATCTCGTGCGGCGGTGTCCTCACCGCCGATTCCCGCAGTGCGTCGCCGCTCGAAACGCTATCAATCTCGTGCGGGGGTGTCCTCACCGCCGATTGGCGCAGTGCGTCGCCGCTCGAAACGCTATTAATCTCTTGCGGGGGTGCCCTTACCGCCGATTGCCGCGGTGCGTCGCCGCTCGAAACGCGATTAGTCTCGCGCGGGGGTGTCCTTACCGCCGATTGCCACGGTGCGTCGCCGCACAAAACGCCATCAATCTCGTGCGGCGGTGAGGACACCGCCGCTACAGCGTCTATGCTAGAACACTAGCTTAAGCCCGAACTGGAAGATCCGCGGATCGTGCGCGCCGGTGGCGTTCAGGAACGTCTGCGACATGACGCAGCTCGGATCGCCCGCCGAGTTGTTGGCCCCGGCGTAGCAGCCGGTGGCGATGGCGCCCGGGGTCGCCGTCTGTCCCGCCACGTTGAGGTTGGCGATGTTGAACACGTTGAAGGCTTCCGCCCGGAACTGCAGGTGGAACTTCTCCCCGACCGGAATATCCTTGAACAGGCCCATATCGAAGTTCGTAAAGAACGGATTGCGCAGGATATTGCGGCCGGCATTGCCGAATGTCAATCCTTGCGGAGCGCAGAAGGCGGCTGGATTGTAAAGCAGCGGGCCGTAGATACCCCCCTCGTTACTCGCCTCGATCTCCGCCGCCGCCGGCGCGGCGTGGATGTTTCCGCAGATATCGGGATACGATCCCACGCCGACTGCATTGGCGACTCCGGCGTTGTCGCCGAAGACGCCGTTCGACACGCTGAAGGGGTTCCCCGAGTGCAGACTGGCGATTCCGGATACTTCCCAGCCTCCCAGCGTATCTCGCAGCAGCGCATTGGAATGCTGGAAAAAGGGCTCATTGTAAACGTAACTGGCGCTGACATTGTGTGTTATGTCGAATCCGGAATTCGCATAACTCTGCTCCAGATTATAGGAGTTGACGAAGACGCCGTCGTAGCGGTCCGAGGAATCGTCGAGCGAGTGGCTGTAAGTGTAGGCCAGGCTGAAGGTGAAACGGCCCGCGGTTTTGCGCAAATAAGCTTGCAAGGCGTTGTAGTCCGAGTTCGCCTCGGACTCGAGCAAGGTGATGTTCCCAAATCCTAAGAAGGGCCGGTAAGGATCAGGATCGTTTCCGCAGGCGACACCCAGATTGACGGCGGCCTGGCCGGTTAGCGACGCTCCCGTTGGCCCCGTCAGATTGGAGCAGTTGTTCGAGGTGACAGGCTGGCCGGGGCCAAAGGGGTCCTGGGAAAGCGGAAGGGGCTGCAGTTGGTTGAGGTCTCGCTGATCGGTCAGGTGCGTGCCCTTGCTGCCGACGTAGCCGACGCTGAGCACCATGCCTGTGCCGAGGTTATGTTCCACGGTCAGGTTCCACTGTTGGACGTAAGGCCAGAGGATCTTCCCCTCGAGCGCCGTCGTGTTCAAGGGAAAGTTCAGCCCGGTGCCGCCGATGTTCTGATAGCCCACGATGTTGTAGACCGACGGGCTCAACGCCGCCGGCGGCGTGCCTTCCAAAGACTCCGTATTGACCTCGTTGCCGTTCATGTGATCGAAGAAGATGCCGTATCCGCCGCGAATGGAGGTTGTTCCGTGGCCCGTAGGATCCCAGGCGAAACCGAATCGGGGCGCCGGGTTGAACAAATGCCCCTGCAGGCAGGTGGCCGGCACGCCGTTCAGACCACAAGTGATCAGGCCGTCAAACTGATTGCCGACGCCCGGAACCAGGGCGCCTGCGACGCCTGTGATGCTTCCAGTCACGTCGATCTGCGGCGCGTTGGCGGGATCATAGGCTGCCGGACTGAAGCTGGCCTCGGTGCGCAGCTTGTCGTAGAACGGACCCATCAGTTCCACCCGGAAGCCCAGGTTCAACGTCAAGTGCCGGGTTACATGCCAGTCATCCTGGAGATACGGCGACAGCATCCGGTAGCGGTTGTAGTACTTCAGCTCGACGTTGAGTTGTTGAAACTGGGCGATCCGGCCGGTCAGGAAATCGGCAAATGCATTTCCGGTTGTGACCGCCGAACTGTTGCTGAACGTCAGGTCGCCGTTGTCATTGGGCGTGGTCCCGTTCTGCTCGTTTTTCTGATAATCGATGAAGTCGGCTCCGAAGGTGAAATTATGGTTGCCGGCTATCTTGGTCACCATGTCCCGGAACGTATAAATCGGATTGGCGTTGTAGTTCGGGCTGGCGGGATTCATAAAGCCCGGGTCTTCGCCGATGCCGCCGCCGCCGCCGTCCTCCGCGTTACAGCAAATGGTGCTGATGCCCGGGATCTTGCCGCCGAAGCCGTTGTCGAAAAGACCCTTCATGGTGAGGTTGGCCGGAAGTTTCCAGGCGCCCACGTTGGTCAGGATGATGTGATCGGCGGTGTAGCCGAAGGTAAACTGGTTCATCAGCGTCGGCGAGGTATTGGTGATCAACTGGGAGACAAAGTGCGAACCGGGACCAACGAAGTCTGTGTTGATTGTCGGAAAACTGCCGGCGCTCCACAAGGGAGTGGGGTTGACCGTGGACCATGAGTCGTGGATGTAATGAACCATCATCCGGACCTTGGGCGTGATGTTCTGGTCCACCCGGATCAATTCTTCGCGCCAGTCCGTCGGATAAGAGGGACTGTCAATAAAGAAGGACTGAGCGCCGCTCCCGAAATTTGGCGGCGCAAGCAGTTGCATCAACTGCTGGGCGTTGGGATCGATCGTCACCGTGTTGCCCGGAAAGGGCTGCCCGGTGGCGGGATTGAGGGGGCAGTCGGATCCGGGACACACGTCCGAAAAGTTCCCCTGCCGCTCCGCAAGTGAAGGCACCTGGACGTTGAAATCGGTCGGGATGTCCTGCCGCTTCCATTCCTCGGACCAGAAGAAAAACGTCTTGCTCTTGTCAGTGTTGTAATGGCCGGGAATATAGAAGGGTCCGCCCAGAGTGTAGCCGAAGTCGTTCTGGTTGTACGTGCCGCGGTTTGGAATCTCGAAGAAGTTGCGGGCGTCGAACACGGTGTTGCGGTTGAATTCGTAGGCATCGCCGTGAAACTGGGAGGTGCCGGACTTGATGTCTGCCATGAAGGTTCCGGACGCGTCCTGGCCATATTGTGCGCCGTAGTTCGATGTCAGAACGCGCTCTTCGCCCACCGCATCAATGCTGGGAAAGACGTTGCCGGTCGCTCCTCCCGAACCCATATCCATCGAGCTGATCCCGTCGATCTCCCAGTTGTTGTATTCGACCCGTCCTCCGTTGACGCTGTAGGCCGGAGATGCGACTACACCCACCTGGCCCTGATCTGTCCCGGTCATGTTGCTCACGCCGGGGATCAGCGAAACGAGCTGGGTGTAGGTGCGGCCGTTGAGTTCAAGCTGCGTGATTTGCTTTCCAGTGACCGTTCCCCCGAGTTCCGAGGACTGCGTTTGCACCTGGGCGAGATTAGTGCCTTCGACGGTCACCTGGGTGGTCGCCGCTCCCACCTGCAGCGTGACGTCGGCACGAGCTTTCTGACCCATCACCAGTGTCATCCCCGTCGCTTCGTATTTCTTGAATCCCGGGGCCGTTATGGCGAGATCGTACTGGCCGGCGCCCAGTCCCGCCACCAGGTAGTCTCCGGCGCCGTTGGTCTTGGTCGGGTGAGCCGTGCCCGTGGCCGCAAGGGTGATGATCACCTGGGCGCCCGGAACCACGGCGCCGCTCGAGTCGCGTACGGTGCCGGTGATCGATCCGGTGTCCTGGGCGAAAGCGAATGAGGACAGGGACAGGAAAGCGAGCGCTACACAGAGCCGGACGACTGGTCTCATCATTCGGAGCTCCTTTGGTGGTTGCTTTCCGTGTGCGAAGGAGAACAGGCGGCGGACGGTGAGGCGCGGCAGTTCTCTCCGAAGCAAGGCTCGCAACCTTGACCCTGGAATCGACCGACGCGCAGAACAACAGGAAAATTGGATCGGCCGCCGATAACTCCCCCGGTCGAGAGCGGCCTCATTGAACTTAACGGATTCTAAGGGACCGGTCAAGACAAGAGCCCGGCCCTTTCTGCATTCAACGCGCTGTAGCGGCGGTGTCCTCACCGCCGGAAAGGCGTCTCTTCCGGGCGGCGGCGGCGAGGATTTGCGAGCCGGACTCACATTGGCGCACCTTCGTAGCGCGCTTCGTACCACACAATGTCAACTTGGAGACGGGCCGTAGCGCCGGAGGCGCGCAAGAGGTATTCTAGTCAGTGGGGTTTAGACATCCCAACCGATTTCCCCGGCGTCGCTTCCCCGGAACGCATCCGAGCATGAACGGCGTTGACGCTTAGTCTGTACTGCGCAGGATACAGACCACCTGCTGCAGCGGGATTGTTGTCGCGAATCGCAGTAAACCAGATCCCATCGAGGTGAAAGGAACGACCATGGCTGGAATCATCAAGGAACGACTCTACACGCCCGGACCCACGCCCCTGCTGATGGAAGGGCAGGCGCGCACGCTCACGGCCACGCTGCATCATCGCACCGAAGGCTTCCGGCGTCTGCTCAAGGAGACGCTGGACAATCTTCGCTACTACTACAACACCAAGAATGACGTTCTGATTTTCTCGAGTTCGGGCACCGGCGCCATGGAAGGCGCGGTCTCGAACCTGCTGTCGCCCGGCGATCGCGTCCTGATCGGCACGGCCGGCAAATTCGGCGAGCGTTGGGGGCAGTTGGCCAAAGCCTACGGGATAGAGGCCGTGACCGTCGAGGTTCCGTACGGCCAGACGCTGCCGATCGGCGAGATGACCGCGAAGCTGAAATCCGACGGACCGTTTCGCGCGGTCTTCATCCAGGCCACCGAGAGTTCCACCGGGGTCCGTCATGACGTGGAGGCGCTCGCCCACGAGGTCAAACAGCATCCCGAGACGTGTCTCGTCGTGGACGCCATCACCGGTCTCGGCACCACCGATCTCCGGCCCGACGAGTGGGGTCTCGACGTGGTGATCGGCGGCTCGCAGAAGGCGACCATGGTCCCGCCCGGACTCGCGTTCGCCAGCGTCAGCGAAAAGGCCTGGAAGCAGATCGCGCAGTCGAAGCTGCCGCGGTTTTACTTCGATTACGCCAAGGAGCGCAAGAACCTGGCGGCGGGCGAATCGAGCTTCACGCCGGCCACGACCCTGATCGTGGCGCTGCACGCGACTTTGCAATACATCCGCGAAGTCGGACGCGAGAACCTGATCGCCAACGCCGCGCTGCTCGCCGAAGCCGCGCGTGCCGCGGGCGCGGCACTGGGACTGAAACTGTTCGCCGAGTCGAATCCGGCAAACGCGGTTACGGCGATCTACGCGCCGGCGGGCATGGATTCGGGCCTGATCGTGAAAGAGATTCGCAACCGGTTCGGCGCCATTATCACCAACGGCCAGGGGACGATGAAAGGCAAGATTTTCCGCCTGGCGCATCTCGGCTACTACGATTTTCTCGACCTGGTGTCCGTGGTGACCGCGCTTGAGATTGCTCTGGTCCGGCTTGGCCATAAGGTCGAGCTCGGTTCGGGAGTTCGTGCCGCCGAACAGGTGTATTTGAAGCATCAGGCTGATTTGGCCGTCGCCGGATGAAAACGAGGAGGGCCGGCTGTAGCGGCGGTGTCCTCACCGCCGGATACTTCCGATGATCCGCGCGCGGCGGTGAGGACACCGCCGCTACAGCCGGCGCTCACTGTGGATTGGAAAAGGATTGGAGGTCGAAAGGATCGCCATGAAGATCGTAATTGCTGATGACGTTTCACGACACGGGATTGATATGTTGCGAGCCATAGACTCATCCTGGCAGGTGGTTGACCTCGGCCACGAGAAGGTCGACGCAGCCGCTCGTAAGCAGCGCCTGCTCGACGAAATCCCCACCGCCGAGGCTCTGATCGTGCGTAGCGCCACCAAGGCGACGGCGCAACTGCTCGAACATGCAACCCGTCTGCGAGTAATCGGACGCGCGGGCGTCGGTGTCGACAATGTCGACCTGGACGCCGCCACGCGCAGGGGCGTGGTGGTGATGAATACTCCGGGGGGCAACGCCGGAAGCGTCGCTGAACATTCCATCGCGCTGATGCTGGCGCTGGCCCGGCGCATTCCGCAGGCCGACCTCTCCCTCAAGCAGGGCAAGTGGGAAAAGAAAGCGTTTCTCGGGCAGGAACTGCGCGGCAAGGCGCTCGGGCTCGTCGGATTCGGACGCATCGGCGCCGAAGTTGCCCGCCTGGCGCAGGCGCTGGGGATGCAGGTTTCGGCGTACGATCCTCTGATCGCGCCGCGATTGGCCTCGGATCAGAACGTGAAGCTGGTGCCCTCGCTTGAAGAGCTGTTTGCGTCGAGCGATTTCGTCAGCCTGCACGCTTCCGCCACACCCGAGACACGCCAGCTTGTGAACTCCAAGACCCTGGCGGCGGCTCGCAAGGGAGTGAGGATCGTCAATTGCGCCCGCGGTGAACTCGTCGACGAGGCTGCGCTGCTGGAAGCCCTCAACAGCGGAAAAGTGGCCGGCGCCGGCCTGGACGTCTTCGAGACAGAGCCACCCAAAGACACCGCCCTCGTGGCGCACGCCAACGTGATCGCCACGCCTCACATCGCGGGGTCGACCGAAGAGGCGCAGGAGATTGTCGGCATCCGCATCGCCGAGCAGGTCCGCGATTACCTCGTGGACGGCGTCGTGCGCAATGCCGTCAATCTGCCGCCGGTCTCGGCGGAAGAATATCGCCGGCTGCGTCCCTATCTGGAATTGGGTGAGAAGCTGGGAAAATTCCTGGTCCAGATCACCGGCGGGCCGCTCGAGCAAATCAGCATCAGCTATGACGGCGGTCTTGCCGATCTCAACACCCATCTCGTGAAGAGCGCGGTGCTCACCGGCGTGCTTCGGCGCACGCTTTCGGATGAAGAGGTCAATATGGTCAACGCGGCGAGTCTCGCGGAGAGCCGCGGCCTTGAAGTGACGGAAGTGCGCAGCGCCCGCCGCGCCGCGGCGTCGAACTCGCTCGGCGTCGCCTTGAAAGGCGCGTCAGGAACCATGTCCGTTCTGGGCGCCGTTGGGCTGCACGATTCGATGCGGATTCTGGGAATGAACAACGTGGATGTCGAGGCGCCGCTCAAGGGCCCGGTGCTGGTGATCCAGAATCAGGATGTCCCGGGCGTGATCGGACGTGTAGGGACGCTGCTCGGCGAGCGCAAAATCAACATCGGCAGCTTTGCGCTGGGCCGCAATGGCGACTCGCACGAAGCGATCGGACTGGTGAACGTCGATCAGAGCGTGCCCGCGGAAATCTTGGCCGAATTGCGGTCGATTCCCGCCATTCGCAGCGCGCAACTCGTCGAAATGGAGTAGGGACAGCCGCGGCCTGTGCAGACAGACGGAATCGTTTGATCTCCTTGCTGTCTGTGCTACAGTGCCTCAACACAGAGGCACCGAGGCACAGAGTCTCTCCGTGGCCTCTGTACTTGTCGTTTACGCTACAGAGGGTACGGAGGAGACATCGTGTTGCCGCCCATCCTGTCAACGGTCGCGTCCGGTTTTGACTTATCCCAGGCCTGGGTCTCGTTCGCGAAAATCGTTGGAGCCTACCTGCTCACGCTTCCCGTTGGCTGGGAACGCGAGCGCGAAGCCCATAGCGTCGGCGTGCGGACGTTTCCCATCGTGGCCATGGCCAGCTGCGGCTACATTTTGCTGGTTTCCTCGAGCGACTTGTCCAGCCAGTCGCGCCTGCTGCAGGGACTGATCGCCGGCATCGGATTCGTGGGCGGCGGGGCGATCCTCAAAGAGGGCGCGACCGTCAAAGGAACGGCGACGGCGGCCAGCATCTGGAGCACGGGAGTGGTGGGCGCTGCGGTCGCCATGGGACGCTATGAGGTGGCGGTGATTCTCAGCGTGATGAACTTCATCACTCTGAAGGTGCTCTGGCGATTCAAACAGAGAATCGGCTCCGAAGTGCCGGCTTCGCCCCCGCCTGTCGAGCAGCAGCAGCCCGGCCAGCGCACCGGTCCCTAACCGGTGGTTCTCTGCTGCCGGATCGCGAGCAACGATCCAATCGAGATGAGCGCGATAACCGCCGGGCCGCCCAGTCTCCAATCTCCTGAAACCACCAGCGCCGCGCCCCAGAGAATTGCATTGGCGATCAGGACGCCTGCCACGCGTCCGCGGGAAACGATAATTGCGGGCTCTTGCATAACGGTCCACCTCCGTGTCTCATCCGTTCGGCGCCTGAGCGCCTACCCGATGCTCGCGAATCCCCGCCTGGCCGGATGTGATCAGGACCACGCGCCGTTGTGACCTCCGGGCGATCCGCGGTGTGCCCGGCCAAGGAAGCTGTGATAGGCTGTCGCCGAGACGGAGGAACAGTGATGCGAAACACGCTGCAAACGGCATTGGGAGTGGCGCTGCTGATCGTGTGCGCCGCGGGCCTCGCGCGATCCGCCACGCTCAAGGCCGGCGTGGCGAAGATCGACATCACTCCGCCGCCGGGCCTGCCGCTGTGGGGATTCGCGAATCGTAAGGCGCCGGCCACCGGAACGCGCGATCCGCTCTATGCGCGCGTGCTGGTGCTGGAAGCGGGAGATACGCGGCTGGCGCTGGTCGCGCTCGATCTCGGCCGGGCATTCGGGCCGGCGTCGATGGCACGTCTGCGGGAGGAGGCGGCGAAGACGAGCGGAATATCGTACGTGCTGGCGGTCGCGTCGCACACGCACTCCGCGCCCGTGATTGCGGATGTCTATGAGTCCGAACCTCCGCCTTGGGAAAGCGGAACAATCGAAAGCATCGTCAAGGCAATCGGCGTCGCCAGCACACACCTGGTTGACGCGCGACTCGGCACCGGCTACGGCGTCACCTACATCGGGCACAATCGCCTGCGGCACAATCCCGACGGCTCCGTGAGCTGGTTCGAGGTCAATCCCACCCAGATTCCCACCGCTCCCGTCGATCCCACCGTCTCCGTGCTGCGCGTGGACAACGCCGAAGGCCAGCCGATCGCGATCCTGGTGAACTACGCCTGTCATCCCGTGATCTTCGGCTCTGACAATCTGGAGTATTCCGCCGATTTCCCCGGTGTGATGACGAAGACGGTGGAGGACGCGTTCGGCGGCGCGCCGCTCTGCTTCTTCCTGCAGGGCGCGCCGGGCGACATCAATCCATTTTACGCAGTGACGCCCCTGCAGCAGGACGCCGTCCATTGGCGCGAGTGGACCGGGCAGCATCTTGGCGAAGAAGCGGCGCGCGTGGCGAAGAATATCCGCACTGATGCGCGCGCCCAGGCCGACGCCGCGCCGAGCATCGACTATGGCGAGGACATGCTGACGTTTCACCTGCGCTGGAATCTGGACAAGTTCCGCCAGGCCCTGATGCAATCGCTCGGGCCTGAGGGCTTCCGCGCTTACGCGAGCGGCCTCAAATCGGAATTCCAGTTGCCCGTCGCTACGGTTCTGATCGACAAGCGAATCGCCTTCATGACCATGCCGGGCGAGCCCTTCGTCAATTTTCAGGTGGATTGGCGGAATCGATGCCCGGTGCCCGACGCGTTCTTCCTGGGCTATGCGAACGGCTACTACGGCTATTTCCCGACCATTCGCGCGTCAACCGAGGGCGGTTACGGCGCAGGCAGCTCCAGCACGTTTATCGAGCCGGGCGCCGGCGAGACGATGGTCGATCACGCGGTCATCAAGACGTACCAGATGCTGGGCCGGTACCACGATCTGCCGGAGGAAATGCAGCCGAGATCCGCACCGTGACCAGGCCGCCCGCGAAACCAGGTCCGGCGCTCATCAGACCAAGCTCAACCCACCGTCAATCAGAAGTTCGCTGCCGACAGCGAACGCGGATTCGCTGGAGGCGAGGAAGACGATGGCGCGGGCGACCTCGCTGGGGCTGCCAAATCGGCCGGCCGGGATTCGACTCTGCAGCGAGGCCGCCATCGCTTTGAGATCGGTTTCCGGCAAACCAAGCTTGTTGTACAAAGGCGTCGACACCGGGCCGGGGCTGACGGCGTTCACGCGGATACCGCGGGAGATCAGCTCGCCGGAAAGGGTCCGCGCGAGAGAGAGGAGCGCGGCCTTCGAAGCGCTATACACGCTGGTGTTCGCCATGCCGATGTGGGCGTTCACGGACCCGTTGAGCACGATGGACGCCGGGTTGGCGAAGATGGGCAGCAGCGCCTGAATCAGGAAGAAGGGTCCTTTGATGTTGATCGCAAAGGACCGGTCGAAGGCGGCTTCGTCCCAACTTTCAACGGGCCTGAGATCGGCGATGCCTGCGTTGACGAACAATACATCGAGCTGGCCGAACGCCTGGCGCACGGCCTCCGCAACGGCCTTTTGCCCGGCCACGTCGCTGGCGTCGGCCGGAATAATCAGTACGTCGCTGCCAAGCTCCTGACGTGCCGCCTCGAGCGTCGCCGGATTCCTGCCCGTGATGGCGACACGGGCGCCCTCGCGCAAGAACTCGCGAGCCGTCTCAAGCCCGATGCCGGTGGTTCCACCCGTGATGAGGCTTCGCTTCCCGTTCAGTCTCTCCATGCACACTCCTCCTGCGCCAGACCGCGCAACTGAAATTGATTGCCGCGGCCGGAAAAAGTTGCAGTCATCTTCGGAGAAATCTGCGCCGGACTACTCGTCGGACTTCTTCTTATCGCCGTGATGGACGATCTTCTTGCCCAGCTTTCCGACGCCTTTCGCGCTGCCTTTGCCGATCTTCGCCGTACCCTTCGCCGTGCCGACTCCGACGTCCTTGCCCGCTCCCCCGGCTCCCTTGCCGAGATCGGTCGCGGCGTCGACAGGATGCAGAGTGACGGCATCGACGCCCGCGTGCGCGGTGCCTTTGCCCAGGCTTTCCGCGCCCTTGCCCGCGCCTTTGCCGATGTCCTCACCGCCCTTGCCGACTTCCTTGCCGGGACTGCGCTCGTGCTTCTGCTTCTTCACCTTCCGCGTGGTCTCGGTCTGGTCCGTCTGCTGATCGGTCCCCTGGTCCTGCGGCTGAGCCATCGCGAACGGGAGAAATGTCAGGACGAAGATGAATGCAGTCAGCGCTATCGAAGCGAGTTTGATTTTCACGGCGTGCCTCCTTTGCGTCTGAGGCGCGGGATGTAAGCAATGAATGCCCGGTCAAACCCAATCCTGCGTTCACAGCTCGCGCCCTCA
>JASHQD010000328.1 GCA_030037755.1 Terriglobia bacterium | reverse complement strand
TGTAACGTGATCGAGCACTCCGGCGGCAAGATCCTGGGAACCGTGCTGAATAAGGTCGACACACGACGCGATGGATACTACGGGTATCGGTACTATCACGGCTACTACTCGTACAAATACAAAGCCTACTACCGGGAAAGCGACCGTTCCGCTTCAAGCTAAAAGAGCCGAACCTTGAAGATTTCCATACGAAATACGGCATTTCGAAGCCCCAAGGCCTAGCTTCAATCGGAGACTATCATGACTTATTTGATTTCTGGCGGCGCAGGGTTCGTCGGATCGCACTTGACCGAGGCCCTGCTTGAGCGCGGCGAGCAGGTCATCATTCTCGATGACCTGAGCACAGGATCGATCGAGAACATTCGTCACCTGCGCCTCAACCGGCGTCTACGCACCGTCATCGAGAGCGTGATGGACCGGCGGCTGCTCGCCGAACTCGTCGATGAGTCGGACGTGGTCCTGCACCTGGCTGCGGCCGTGGGAGTCCGGAGGATCATTGAAAGCCCGGTGCGGACCATCGAAACAAATGTGAAGGGCACCGAGCTGGTGCTCGAAGCCGCCGCGAAAAAGCAGAAGCTCGTGTTCATTGCCTCGACCTCTGAAGTATACGGAAAGAACGCCAAGACGCCCTTCAAGGAAGATGACGACACGATCTGGGGAGCAACCACAAAGTCGCGTTGGTCGTATGCCGCTTCGAAAGCGCTCGACGAGTTTCTGGCCTTGGCCTACTGGAAGGAAAAGAAATTGCCCGTTGTAATCGGCCGGCTCTTTAACACGGTCGGTCCGCGCCAAACCGGCCGGTACGGCATGGTATTGCCGACCTTTGTTAGCCAAGCTTTGGAAGGCTCGCCCCTGACGGTGTTTGGAACGGGCAAGCAGAGCCGGTGCTTCGGCTATGTGGGCGACGTGGTCGAGGCGATTTTGCGTCTCGTCAGCACCCAAACGGCAGTCGGGGAAGTGGTCAACATCGGGAACGACACCGAGATTTCGATCGGCGACTTGGCACTTCTTGTCAAAGACCGAACCGGAAGCAATTCGCCGGTCCGCTTCATCCCTTACGACGAGGCCTACGAGCCGGGCTTCGAAGACATGACTCGACGCGTGCCTTGCTTGGACAAACTCCTGCGTCTTACTGGCTTCAGACCGTCAACACCTCTTAGCGCGATCATCGACAAAGTCATCACGCATCAGTCAGCGAAGGCATCGCAGACCGCGCTCGTCAGGCATAGCGAGGTTGGTTTCGTCGAGTCTGCGCAATCTGTTTAAGCGGTTCCCTCTGTCGGACTTGAAAGCAGCTGAATGAACGACGTCCTTCACGGTGAGCTGAGCGTTCCGCTTCGTGCGGAGAACGCTGTCGCTCGCAGTGCCACAATGGCACAGGCTCAGCGGACCGGCCGCGGCACCAGGATTCTCATCGTGGTTTTCTTCCTGACGCTGCCTTTGGTCAACCCGTGGGTTCGGGGTGACGGCGTCGGCTATTACGCCTTCATTCGCGCGCCGCTGGTGGAGCATAGGCTCGACTTCACCAACGACTGGCGCAATGCCAACACGAGTTTCACCCTGGGCCGTGTCCGGGTCGATGGCACGATTGATCCCAAACAGTACACCTCGACCGGACATCTCGACAACCACTTCTCCGTTGGACCAGCGATTCTTTGGGTGCCATTCCTGGCTCCGGTGCACGCGGCGATGCTCATACTCAGGCAATTCGGTGCGCCGGCCAAGGCAAACGGCTTCTCCCGGCCGTATATCATCGCGATGGCGCTCGCTACCGCAATCTATGGCTTCCTGGGTCTGCTTCTGTCTTTCCGGTTGGCGCGTGTTTACGTTGAAGAGCGTTGGGCCCTGCTTGGCGCGGTGGGAATTTGGTTCGCGAGCTCACTGCCCGTGTACATGTATTTCAATCCGTCTTGGTCTCATGCCCACTCCGTGTTCGTCGTCGCGGCGTTTTTGTGGTACTGGCACCGGACCAGACAAACTCGTGGTTGGCGGCAGTGGGCCATCTTGGGTCTGATTTCGGGGCTGATGCTGGACGTGTATTACGCCAATATCGCTCTCTTGCTATTTCCGCTGCTTGAATCTTTACGGTCCTATCGGAGGGAGTGGAAGTCGGCGCATCGCGGGTTAGCGCTCCGATGGCTCATCATAGGAAATGTGATTTACGCTGTGATGACAATGCTCGCCTTCCTTCCCACGCTGATCACCAAGCAAATCATCTTCGGACACGCGCTCGACTTCGGCTACGGGGGTGAGGAAATCTGGACTGCTCCAACGTTCCTCCAGGTTCTGTTTTCATCCGACCACGGCCTTCTCACCTGGACTCCAATAATAATTCTGGCATTGGCCGGCTTGGTGCTACTGTATCGTTTCGAACGCGAGCTCTCCGTTTATTCAATCGCTGTTTTCGCGGCGTTTCTCTATGTCGTAGCCTGCCATGCCGACTGGGACGGACTCTCGTCGTTTGGCAATCGCTTTTTCGTGTCCCTCACGCCTTTGTTTGTCCTGGGCCTGTCTGTCGCCTTTAGCGAGTGCGCGAAGCGATTCCAGTCTGCTCGTGCCGTCTCGAAATCACGGCCGGCTTACGTAGTTGTGGGCGCCATGACCGGCCTGCTGATCGTTTGGAATCTGGGGTTCATTTTTCAGTGGGGTAATCACCTGATTCCGGTGCGTGGGCCCATCTCCTGGAAGCAGATGGCGTCGAATCAGGTGACTGCGGTTCCGCAGCAGCTTGGTCGTCAGGTCGACGCGTACTTCTCCGGCCGCAGCCGCCTGATGCAGCAGATCGAACAGAAAGACATCCACCAACTCAAGGGCCAGAACTCGGCGGCCGCGAGTCTTAAGTAGCGCAGTCAGCGCGCGAGCTTCCGACACTTTCAATCCACTTGATCCGCCCTCTGCGGATCCGCTGAACAATGACAAACGACATCGCAATTGACATCGCACCGCCGACCCTGCGAATCGCGCCTCCACGCGGCTGGCTCGATCTTGACTTGGTGGAGCTGTGGGCTTCACGCGAGTTGCTCTACTTCTTCGTCTGGCGCGACATCAAAATCCGCTATAAGCAGACTGCGATCGGCGCGGCGTGGGCCGTGATTCAGCCTTTCATGACCATGGTGGTGTTCAGCCTGTTCTTCGGCTCGCTCGCCAAGATGCCGTCACACGGCCTGCCCTATCCCGTGTTCTATTACAGCGCGCTGCTGCCCTGGATGTATTTCGCGGCGGCGTTACAGAACGCAACGAACGTCGTGGTTGAGCAGCAGCAGGTCATTACGAAAGTCTACTTCCCGCGGCTGGTGCTTCCGCTCTCGGCAGTGTTGTCAGGTCTGGTCGACTTTGGTATTGGATTCGTGGTGTTCCTGGCCATGATGGCCTATTACCGCATGGTTCCGGGGCCCGCGGTCCTGCTCGTGCCGTGCTTCCTGCTGATGGCTGTGCTGACGGCGCTCGGCGTAGGCTTGTGGCTGTCTGCCCTGAACGCAATTTACCGCGATGTGCGCTACGTGGTTCCGTTCCTGGTGCAGTTCTGGCTCTTCGCCTCACCTGTGGCCTACCCGAGCAGTCTGATCCCGGAGCGATGGCGCTGGCTTTACGGCTTGAACCCGATGGCTGGCGTGATCGAGGGGTTCCGTTGGGCCCTTACCGGTCACGGCCAACCGCCTGGGGGGTTACTGCTGGTTTCGGCAGCCATGGTCTTGCTGCTAGTGGGCGGCGGTGCGGCGTACTTCCAAAGGATGGAGGGCACGATCGCAGACGTAGTTTAGCTGGTGAGTCGTTCAGTGCAGCCGAGGAAATTATGAGAGGACGAGTTTTGGTTTGCGGTGCTGGCGGATTTATCGGCGGGCATCTCGTGAAGCGTCTCTGCGATGAAGGCTACTGGGTCCGTGGCGTCGATCTGAAGCACAATGAGTTTTCTCCGAGCCCTGCCGACGAATTCATCATCGGCGACCTGCGCGATCCTGACGTGGTCCGCTCGGTTGTCGAAGGCGTCGACGAGGCCTATCAGCTCGCCGCGGACATGGGTGGAGCCGGATATCTCTTTACCGGCGAGCACGATGCATCCGTCATGCACAACTCCGCCACGATCAATCTCAATGTGCTGGAACTCGGACGCGAGGCCGGGCTCGCCAAGTTCTTTTACTCTTCCTCGGCTTGCATCTACCCGGCCTATAATCAGACAGATCCCGACGATCCCAAGTGCTCTGAAGATTCGGCTTATCCGGCCGCGCCTGACAGTGAATATGGTTGGGAGAAGTTGTTCAGCGAGCGGCTATATGCCTCATATCACAGGAACTACGGCGTCGAGATTCACGTCGCTCGATATCACAACATCTTCGGACCCGAAGGCACCTGGTCTGGCGGACGCGAGAAGGCGCCGGCGGCGATCTGCCGCAAGGTGGCCGAGGCGCCCGACGGCGGCGAGATCGAGATTTGGGGCGACGGCAAGCAGACGCGCTCGTTCCTGTATGTTGATGAATGCATTGAGGGTACGCGACGCCTCATGGATTCCGACTTCGCGGGACCCGTGAACATCGGTTCTGACGAGATGGTGACGATCGACCAGCTTGCCGGGATGGCGTGCGACATCGCCGGTAAGCGCCTGCGGATCAGGCACATCGACGGACCCCTCGGCGTCCGCGGACGCAACTCCGACAACCGCCTGATTCGCGAGCGGTTAGACTGGGCGCCATCAGCCTCGCTGCGCGCCGGGCTTGAGGTCACGTACCCGTGGATCGCTGAACAGGTGGCCGCAAGAGAATTGGTTAGTGCCTTACATGCTTAGACTTAGCGGATGCCGTGTGTCGCCGATCACCAAACTGGGCTGCTTCCAGGGCAGATTCGCGGACCGTCAACGGCCTAAATCCGTGGCCGTGGCCGAACCAGGGACCAGGGATCAGGGGCCAGGGGCCAGGGATTAGGGACCGACGTCGTCTGCAACGATAAGCTCAGCACCGACAACCAGTTAACGACAACCAGCCACCGGTAACCGGCTCCCGACAAGCTCAATGTCCATCGTCATCCACGGCGAATCCCTCAGCAAGCGATACGCGATCGGCGAGCGCGAGCGCTATCTCGCTCTTCGCGACGTACTTAGCCGCGCGATCCTCGCCCCGGCGCGCCTCTTCCGCCCGCGCCCTGTAGCGGCGCTGTCCTCAGCGCCGAACGGCAACGGCAATGGCCACCAACCCCTGGTCCCTGGCCCCCGGCCCCTGAACCCTGAACACATCTGGGCCCTCAAGGACGTTTCTTTTGACGTGCGCCGTGGCGAGGTCGTCGGCATCATCGGACGCAACGGCGCCGGCAAAACCACGCTGCTCAAGATCCTGGCGCGAGTCACCAAGCCCACCTCCGGATACGCCGACGTCCGCGGACGCATGGGCTCCCTCCTCGAAGTCGGCACCGGATTCCATCCCGAGCTCACCGGACGCGAAAACGTGTACCTTTCCGGCGCCATTTTGGGGATGAGCAAGGCCGAAATCCAGCGAAAATTCGACGAAATCGTGGCCTTCGCCGAAGTCGCCAAATTCATTGACACGCCGCTCAAGCACTACAGCACCGGCATGCAGATGCGCCTCGCTTTCGCCGTCGCCGCCCACCTCGAGCCCGAGATATTGCTCGTCGACGAGGTGCTGGCGGTCGGCGATCTCTCGTTTCAGAGGAAATGCTTGGGCAAGCTGGGTGATGTTGCCCGCGCGGGGCGCACAATCCTGTTTGTCAGCCATAACTTGGGCGCAGTTGCCCGGCTCTGCGCACGCACA
>JASHQD010000327.1 GCA_030037755.1 Terriglobia bacterium | reverse complement strand
TCACACGGTAATCGCTGGCGAGACGCGGAATGAGTTCGCGGAACATAAAGGACGATGTTGGAAAGCCGTGTAGCAACAATACCACGGGCAAATCGGGGTCCCCGGCGGCCCGGTAGAAGACCCAGACTCCGTCCGCCTCGACTCTTCGGATGGATGTGACAGGCACGGAGAACTCGGAAGACCCTTGCGGTATCTTCCAACCGGCCCTGGACTCTTCGTCGTTTGGCTCGAACCGGCTTGACTCATGGAACTCTCCTTACTTGGTGAAATTTCGCCTCGAGGCGAGGGCAGCGTTGCGGTCACCCGTCAAGCCGTAGTGGGATGTTTATCCGGCACCTGGAAAGACGGCTGTAAGACCGAGGTGCGGAGCTTCTGGTCTCCATTTGAATTGCGGGCTCACCCGCGCTTTCCGCCGGAGGCAACGATAACCTGACCATTGATCCAGCGGGCGTCGTCGCTGGCCAAAAACGTCGCGGCGAGGGCGATGTCATCCGGCTGGCCGACTCGGCCGAGAGGCGTTTCCCGTTCCATCTTGTCTCGAAATGCGCCCTCGTGGAGTCCAGCAGCGCGAAGGCCGTCGGTTTCGACCATGCCCGGATCAAGCGAGTTGACGCGGATGTTTCGGGGACCGAGTTCCTGCGAAAGCGAGACGGTTATAGCATCGACGGCGGCTTTGCTGGCGCTGTAGGTCGACGCTTGCGGCGCGGGCCATGGACCGACGATCGAGCCGATATTGACGATCGAACCGCCCGGCCCCATAAGCTTGACCGCTTCTTTCGTCGTCAGCAGGAGCCCGGCAACGTTCAGGTCGAAGTGCTTTTGGATGTGTTCGGGCGTGATGGCTTCCAAGGGGAGAAACTCGTAGACGCCTGCATTGTTCACAAGAATGTCAAGCCTCTTGTATAGGTTTTCGGTTTCGGAAAACAGCCGCCGGATATCCTGCAGTTGGGAAACGTCTGCCTGAATTGCGACGGCCTTCCCGCCCTGCTGGTTGATCCGAGCCACGACGGCGTCCGCGCCGGCCTTTCCGTTCGCATAGTTTACGACCACCAAAGCGCCTTCCGCCGCCAAGTGTTCCGCGATGGAAGCTCCGATCCCCTTTGAGGCGCCGGTGACCACGGCCACCTTACCATGGAGTTTGTTCATAACCATTCTCCTCTGCGCTATTCCTGACGAGACACGACGTCGGCATGCTTCGGCCCACCTTCCGAGCGCCAAGCAATAGGTGCACGAATCTCTTGAAACTGGACAATGTCCTTTGAAAAGATCAAGTCCAATGTCCAGTCAAAGGCAACGCGCAGTTTCTTTTCCAGTCGCGGAAGCTTACTCAGATAGATCGTGCGCCAAAGCCACCACGCCGCGAACCCCGAAAAGTTGATCCCCATGATGCTAGCCACGCCGGTTCGCCGTCCGATCGCGGCGAGTTGGGCAAAGGTGGAATAATTGAACGGCACCTTCGGGGTTCCACGAATCGCCGCAATCACGTTGTGGGCCACGACTCTGGCCTCGCGGAGCCCGTGTTGAGCTGTCGGTGGATGAAATGCGCCGGTCCGGGAATCCGGCACGGCCGCGCAGTCGCCCAGAGCCCAGACACCCGGCCACTCTGCCAATTCGAGAAACTCCGTCACCAGCAATCGGCCACGGGTCTTCGCGCAAGGAATCGTTTCGAGCAAGCGATTCGGCGACGTTCCGGCGGTCCAAACGAGCGTATTGGTGACCATCGTCGTTCCGTCGTTCAGCCGGACGCTCCTGCCGGAAACCCCCTCGACTCGAGTGTTAAGGCGGATTTCGACCTTCCGTGCCGCCAATTTTCGGTGTGCGTAGGAGCCCAGCCGCTCCCCCAACTCGGGCAAGATCACCGGTCCGGAGTGAATGAGAACCACCCGCAACATGTCTTCGTTTAGATTGGCGTACGAAGGGAGCGCGCCGCGCACAAAGTCGTTGATCCCTGCCACCGTTTCCACTCCGGCGAAGCCGCCGCCTGCGACAACAAATGTCAGTAGCGGCCGCTTCTCCTTACAGCATTCCGTATCCGCTTCTTCGAGGTGAGCAATCAGGTGGTTTCGGAGACGCGCTGCGTCGCCCAGGGTCTTCATGGTCAGCGCGTACTCTCGTAACTCTGAGATCCCGTCGAGATTCGTCACCGATCCGAGGCCGATGACAAGGTAGTCGAACTCGAACGTATGTTGGTGGTGATCAAAACCGTGGGAGACAACAACTGTTTTCTCCGCGATATCGATACGCTCGACCTCGCCGGCGAAAAACTGCGCCTTTCGAAGCAGCTTGCGCACCGGATTCACGATCGTGGTCAGGTCCAGGTCGCTGGCCGCGACCTCATGCAGCATCGGGGTGAACAAGAAGAAGTTATCGCGATTGACGAGTCTTATCTCGACACGATCATGATCGAGCCGCTTCTCCAGTTCCATCGCGACCGCGACGCCCACAAAGCCCCCGCCGAGAATGAGTATCCGCTTTCGTGAGCGATCATCCATGAGGCGTCCTATAAGAGTTCCCCCGTCAGGTGGAGGTCAATGCGCTCCTCCTGGTCGGGATCCGCGACATGCGACGGCCCAGCGGGCAAAAAGATACAAGATATGCGCAGGAGCACGGGGCGAACCGGTTGGGTTGCACCTGCGGAAGCCAACGCGCTACACTCGGCTGGGTTAATCTACGGGGCGAGAACGAAGCCAATGAGCTTTCTTGCAACAGTGGAATTGGGCCACGAATTCCTGCCGTTTGCCGCATTTGAAGAGGATTCCGGCGCGGTTCCCAATCTGCTTCGGGCGCAGTCCCTTCTGCCTCGCGCGATCGAAGGCCAGGTCATTCTCGAGGGGGCAGTGCGCAGCCGCGGAGTAATCTCGCGAGCGCAGAAAGAACGCATCTTGCTCTGCATCGCGGCGGCCCGCCGGGACGTCTGCTGCGCCAGCCTTGCGCGTACCGCCCTGCGTTCGCTCGGAGAACAAGATCGCCAAATCGATCGCCTGTCGGAGGACCATCGCCGCGTGGATCTCCCGGCGGCCGAAGCAGCATTGCTGGACTTTTGTTTGAAGTTAGCCTTGCACTCGCTTTCCGTGAGTATCTCAGACATCGAGCGGCTCCGTGAACATGGGATCGACGATGAGTCTATCGTCGAAGCCGCGGTTACGACAGCTTTGGCGATCTACCGTTGCACGTTATCGGTGGGCTTGCATCCTGAACCCGATGACGGGCTCTGGAGGCTGCCACCGGGGGGCGAGGTCTCTGTCCGCGAACCGGCGGCCCATAGCTCGTCTGGCACGCGATCGCAAACGGGCCCCTACGTCCGGGCGCCATATCTGAGTCCGCTGACGTTCGCGCCCTTCGTCACACTCATGAACACTCATGGGTTCATACCTAACTTTTTCCGTGCTCAAAGTTCGCGGCCGGATCTGCTCGCTGCCGAGGTGGAGCTGGCAGCCTTGGTTTTGCTTCCCGAAGACATTCTCACCCGGGCGCAAAAGGAGACCATCTTACTGGCGGTCTCGGCGGCGAATCTCAACTCCTATTGTGTGGCCATTCACGGCAACTTGCTGCGAGGGCTGGGTATGTCGACTGACGAGGGCGATCAGATTGCCCTCGATCACCACCGATCCTCGCTATCAGACCCCGACAAAGCTCTGCTGGACTTTGCCATTAAGCTGTGCTCGCAATTCTCGGACTTTTCGCTCGAAGACGTGGTCCGGCTCAGGGCCCTTGGATTTACCGACCTGCAGATCCTGGAGTGCGAAGTGGTGACCGCATTGAATAACTTCGCCAACGTTCTCCAACTCGGTCTCGGCATCGAACACGATTTTGAATCGCCTCGCGCCTTTGAGCAAAAGAAACTGAATCGTCGGGTCGTCTTCGATCGTCGTATCGGGGATGATCCGAGTAGTTCTTCAATCATGGCGCAGGCGGAGGACCCGGACGCTGAGCTGGCGGCCCAGGCGTGCGCCGGAAGCTTGGAGGCCTTCGAGGAATTGATTCGTCGCCACAGCCGGCTGATTTATCGTGCTCTGGTGGCGATTCTAGGCAGTCAGGACCATGCGCAAGATGCGATGCAGGATGTAATGCTGAGTGCCTATCAGCACATTGGCGGGTTCCGGGCGCAGTCGAAGTTTTCGACGTGGTTGGTGAGCATCGCCAGGAATAAGGCGATCGAATATCTGCGAAGGCGGAAGAATGAGGTTAGTCTGGATGAGGCCTCGTTCGACGAGGACCGGGACCTTCGCCCCCGCGAACTGCAGGACTGGGGCGAGAATCCTGAGCAGGCGTATTCTCGCTCGGAGATTCGACAGCTTATTGAGAAGGAAATCATGGCCCTGCCCGCAAAATACCGCGTCGTGGTGATGCTTCGCGACGTCGAACACTTGCCGACCGAAGAGACAGCACGACAGTTGGACCTCAGCGTTCCCACGGTTAAGGTGCGTCTGCTGCGGGGCCGGCTGATGTTGCGGGAGCGGCTCGCTCCCCACTTTGCGGCTGCGGCCAGGAGCGCAGTTCGATGATCACCTGCGATGAATTCTTTGCCGAATTCGGCGATTACCTTGAGAATCGCGTTTCGCCTGAGGTACGCAAGGAGCTCGAACTCCATCTGTCCCAATGCCGGGCCTGCCACGTGCTGTACGACTCCACCTGCCAGACCGTGAAGATCGTCACGGACAACAGCTCTTTCGATCTGCCACGGAACATTTCCGAGTCGATCATCGGCACAGTGATGGCCAAGCTGCGAGCTGACCGAGCCTAGCGTCGTTGCCCCACAGCGTTCTTGCTAACCCTCACTCACCGCTTCGCAAAACAATTTGTAACTTCTGCACCCCAAACCCTTCCTATGCCCTGCAAGAGTTGAGCGCGACGGTGCTCAGCTAAAACC
Organism: Terriglobia bacterium; assembly: GCA_030037755.1. Lineage (GTDB taxonomy): Bacteria > Acidobacteriota > Terriglobia > UBA7540 > UBA7540 > Gp13-AA77. The sequence goes on along the minus strand of JASHQD010000327.1, from coordinate 2,065 downwards.
GAAGGCACAAGGAGAAACCATCATGGTTCGCACTCTCAAAATGGCCGGTGCCCTCGCCAGTCTGGTGCTGGCGCTCGGCCTTCTGCCACTTCACGCCCAAACCGGCGCTCAGACGCTGGAGACCGGAACTTTTCACGGCCAGGTACACAGTACCTCCGGCCGCGCCACGATTTACCGGGAACAAGATGGCAAGCTCGTTCTTCGCCTCACCCATTTCAAGACCTCGAACGGACCGGACGTTCATGTGATCCTCATCGCAGATAAGGATGCCGACGATAACGCGAACTTTCTCAAGAACGGCACCGAGAGGGTCGAACTGGGCGTCCTTAAGGGTAACGAAGGTGACCAGAATTACGACATTCCTGAAGGAACCGATTTGGCGAAATTCCAGACGGTTTCGATCTACTGCGAGCGCTTCAACGCCAATTTCGGCGCCGCGCCACTCAAGAAGTTCTAGGGGATCCCTGACCCGGCTGCAGTCGGACCAGGCAGCCAGCGGCTGCCTGGTTCGCGCGGAAAGGAGAGCTTTGAACATGTCCTGGCTTATGCGGAAGAAATGGATATTGATTGCCGTCGGTGTTCCCGTACTTATCGGCCTCTGGTGGGCGTTCCGTCCGGAGAAGCTTTGGATCAATCAAAGGGTCAATGAGGCGGCCCCGTTCGCTTCCAGCGCCGATCCTCAGCCGCTTTATACGGGAACGCTGGAAGGCGCGGCGCATCAGACCAGCGGTCGCGCCACGATTTATAAAGCGCCATCGGGAAATGAGTACCTGCGCTTGACTGATTTCAAGACCTCGAATGGCCCCGACGTGCATGTAGTGCTGGCGCGAGGAGATGACGCAGATCTGCGCCAGGAGATCGTGAAGGGCCAACTCGACAGCATCGAAATTGGTTCTCTCAAAGGCAATGAGGGGGATCAGAATTACGATGTCGCGTCGTCGGTCGACCTGAACAGATACAACGCCGTCGTCATCTATTGCGAGCGATTTCACGCGATCTTCGGCGTGGCCACCCTCGAGCAATTCTGATCGCGACTTCGAGAGTTCAGCTATTGGTCTGACGTTTCTTTGATCTGAGGTACGAATGAAAAAGCGCCAAAGAGGCACCTCGAAACGCCGCCCGGATCAGAAGACCGCTCTGCCCCTAAACACTTCGCCTGGCCTCCCACCAGCCGGCCACCGCGAAGGCTTAGGTAACGTTTTCGGGTCCCAGAGACAGCGCCTCTTTCGTGCGGCTTTGCGGGTTCTGGGCAACACGGAAGACGCAGAGGACGCGGTGCAAGAAGGGCTGCTGGCCGCGCTCCGAAATCTGCACCGCTTTGAAGGCCGTTCCCAATTATCGACCTGGGTTACTCGAATTGTCGTGAACGCGGCCCTAATGCGGCTGCGGAGTCGCCGCGCCCATAAATTGGAGCCTGTGGACGAACACGTCACGCATCAGTGCGCTCTCCCCCTACTCGATCTGCTTGTGGACGGGCGTCCGGATCCGGAAGAAGCCTGCGCGCGAGCCGAGCAACGCCGTATTCTGAATGCGGGACTCGAGAACCTGAGCCAGAGTCACAGGCGCGCTCTGTGGCTTCGTCATTTTCAGGGTATGACCACCAGAGAAGCCGCCCGCGCCTTGGGCCTCTGCGAAGGCACGATGAAATCACAGGTCCACCGAGCTCGACGGCAGTTGTCAGAAAATATAAAGAGGATTTAGAAAGCTTGGGTCCGCGCGAACCACGCTCGACCGTACGTCGAATTGCGGATCCCGGCTTGTGGCGCCGCCTCCCAGCGCAACGTCGGTCAGGATGCTGCAGTCCAGCAGCCTGCCCCTGGGCGCAACACGGCTTGGAATCACCCGAGCCAATCCGAGCTGTACCGACGGCGAGTACCGTCAGGTGGGTAGCATGGGTTTAGGATTCATATACGTCGAAGCACCAAGGTAAGCCAAACGGTTCTCAATTCCACAACGCGAATGGAGGGAGCTATGACTGCTCAATTCGCTCCACAGTTGGAAGTAATCTGAACCGCCACCGCTTCTTGAAAAGAGCCGGAATGGCCGGCGTCGGCTAGGCTGGGTC
>JASHQD010000326.1 GCA_030037755.1 Terriglobia bacterium | reverse complement strand
AGAAAGAGGAACCTATAAGGATACGTCAAGCGGAGAAACAGGGACGCGGTGTCCGATGCGAATCTTCAACCGAAAGCAGGTCGTCGGGAAGCAGCTCACAGAAGCGGCCGTGACAGGTCCCGATCAGGAGCCCGTTCCCGACAGTGCCGCCGTCTGCGGGCTCCCGCCAGCGTTGTCCGTCACCGAGACGCTGGCGGTTCGGCTACCGCTGGCTAACGGCGTGAACGTCACGCTGATGCTGCAGCTTTGCCCCGCGCCGACGCTGCTGCCACAGGTATTGGTCTGCTTGAAATCGCCAGAGTCGGTTCCGGTGATGGCGACGCTGGTGACGCTGAGCGCGGTGCTCCCCAGGTTGGTGAGCGTTATGGTCTTCGAGGTGCTGGTCTTTCCCACCTTGACGCTCCCAAAGCTCAGGCTGGTTGGAGATAGTTGAACGGCGGTCCCGGTTCCTGTCAAGGGTACCGTCTGCGGACTTCCCGGGGCGTTGTCTGTGACGCTTACCGAGGCCGTTCGGGTGCCGCCCGCTGTGGGTTTAAAGGTGACCGTCAACGTGCAGCTCTTGCCCGCAGCCAGCGTCGAAGGAGATAAGGGGCAGGTGTTTGTCTGGCTGAAGTCCCCGGAGTTGCTGCCGGTCATGGTGATGGTCGTGATGGTCAGCGCGCTGTTCCCACTGTTGGTCAAAGTAACCTTCTGGGTGGCGCTGCTGGTCCCGATGTTCTGGACTGCAAAGGTCAGACTTGTGGGTGAGAAGGTGACAGCCGGTCCTGTGCCCGTTCCGCTGAGGCCGACCGTCTGTGGGCTGCCCGGAGCATTGTCAGCAACGCTGAGACTGGCGGAACGAGCGCCGGTCGCAGTTGGGGCAAAAATCACCGTAATCGTGCACTTGCTCCCGGCCGCCAAAGATCCGCCGCAGGTGTTCGTCTGGCTGAAGTCGCTTGCGTTCGCTCCGGTGATACTGATGCTGTTCAGGGTCAGGGTCGCGGTGCCCGTGTTCGTCAGTGTGACGGCTTTGCCGGAGCTCTTCGTTCCGACAGCCTGATTGCCAAACGTCAGGCTTGTGGACGACAAGCTGACCGCGGGCTGGGTCGCGGTCCCTGACAGCGATACCGACTGCGGGCTGCCTGAGGCATTGTCTGTGACCGAGACCGTCGCGTTGCGCGATCCGGTGGCTGTCGGCGTGAACGTGACCGCGATGGTGCAAGTCGATCCCGCAGCCAGGCTCGAAGGGCAGTTGTTCGTCTGACTGAAATCTCCGGAATTGCCGCCGCCCACCGCGATACCGGTAAGGGCGAGCGGCGCTGTACCCGTATCGGTCAGCGTGATGTTCTGGGGCGCGCTGCTGGTACCGACCTGCTGGCTACCGAAGCTGAGCGTTGCCGGTGACAAGCCGGCCGCCGGCGTGGTTCCGCTGCCGCTGAGCGCGACCGATTGGGGACTGCCGCTGGCGTTATCGGTCACCGCGATGCTCGCGGTACGGCTGCCCGTGGCCGCGGGCGTGAAAGTGACGGTAATCGTACAACCCGCTCCGGCCGCCACGCTCGATCCGCAGTTGTTCGACTGGCTGAAGTCGCCGCTGTTCGCCCCGGTGATCGTGATGCTGCCGATCGTAAGCGCAGCCGTGCCCGTATTGGTGAGAGTCACCCCCTGGGAAGCGCTGCTGGTACCGACCTGTTGATTCCCGAACGCCAGGCTGGCCGGCGCCAACGTCGCTGCGGGCGCTACACCGGTGCCGCTCAACGCCGCGCTCTCCGGGCTATCGCCGGCATTGTCCGTAACCGTGATGGCCGCACTACGCGTGCCCGTCGCCGCGGGCGTGAAGGTCACGTTGATGTTGCAACCGGCCCCGGCAGCGACCGTCGATCCGCAGTTGTTCGACTGGCTGAAATCGCCGTTGTTTGCGCCCGTCACGGCGATGCTGCTGATGATCAGCGCGGCGGTTCCGGTGTTGCTGAGGCTGACGCTCTGAGGTGTGCTGCTTGTCCCGGTCTGCTGGTTCCCGAAACTGACACTCGGTGGCGAGAGGCTGACTTGCGGCGCCTGCAAGAGGACCGAGATGCTGCCCGATCCGAGATCGGCAGTGGCGGCGTCCAGGCGGCCGTCATTGTTGAAATCCGCCGCAGCGATCGAAGCCGGACCGCTGCCCGTGTTCGAGGTGATCCCGGCCTGGAACGTGCCGTTGCCATTGCCGAGCATCACCTCGACGGTGCTGTCGGTTGCATTCGTCACGGAAAGGTCGGGTATGCCGTCACCATTCCAATCGCCCGCCGCCAATGCCGACGGGCCGTTGCCGGTGCTCAGCGACGCTCCGGAATTAAAGGCGCCGCCACCGGACCCGAGCAGGATCGAGATACTGTTGGCCGTGTCGTTGGCTGCGGCCAGATCGGGCAGGCCGTCTCCGTTAAAGTCAGCGCTGATGATGGAGGTGAGACCCGGCGCCAGGGTGATGACTGGCTGTGAGGTGAAGGTTCCGTCGCCATTGCCGAACAGAATCGAAACGGTGCCGTCGAGAGCGTTCGCGACCGCCAGATCCGGGATTCCATCGCCGTTCAGATCTGTGGCGATCAACGAGACGGGTCCGTTGCCGACGCTCACCGCCGCGAGAGACGTCGAGAAAGTCCCATCCCCGTTGCCGAGCAGGATCGAGATCGTATTGTCGAGGTTGTTCGCCACCGCCAGGTCCAACGCCCCATCCGCGTTGAAGTCGGCCAGGGCTAGCGCTACCGGACCATTCCCAGTCGTCACACTGGTTGGCGCCGCGAATGCTCCGCCACCCGTGCCCAACAACACCGAGACCGTGTTGCTTCCGTAATCCGCGACTGCGAGATCCGGTATGCCGTCGCCATTCAAGTCGCCGCTTACCGCGAACTCAGGCGTTGTGCCCACGGTGAGGACAGGCTGCGAAGCGAAGGTCCCGTCGCCGTTGCCCAGCAGAATCGAGATTGTCCCATCGATGCTGTTCGCCACGGCCAGGTCCGGTTTCCCATCCTGGTTGAAATCTGCAGTGCCTACCCACTGCGGACCATTGCCCGTCGCCACATCCGTCCGGCCGAACCACACCGAGGAGGTGGGATTGGTGATCGGGAAGAACACCACGTTGGACGCGCCGCCGCGCGGCGGAGGATTGACGACAGTAATCGAAGCCGTTCCTGGGGCTGCAATGTCCGCCGCCGGCACGGTCGCGGTCAGTTGCTCGGCGGTCACCGAGTTCGTCGCGAGCGGACTGCCGTTCCAGTCGATCGTTGCTCCCGGCGCAAAGTCCGCCCCGTTTACGGTAATTGTGAGCGAGGCGGCCCCGGGCACCACCGCCCCAGGCGGCACCGGCAAGTCGATCGAAGGAACGGCGTTCGCGAGAGGCGCGATTCCTGTCCCTGTCAGCCCGACGGTTTGGGGATTGCCCATCGCATTATCCGTGACGGCGACCGACCCCGTCAGTGATCCCGTTTCTGAGGGTGTAAACGTCACGTCGATGGTACAGTTTGCGCCCGGATTGATAATTCCACCCGTGTACGGGCAGGAGGACGCTGTCGTGGCCAGCGCGAAATCGCCGCTCGGAACCACGCCTGTAACCGTCAGTGGAGCGTCACCGGTATTCGTAAGCGTTGCCGGCTGAGAGGCGCTTGTGGTTCCAACAGTCTGACTGGGGAAGACAAGATTGGAGGGCGAAATCGCGGCCTGCGCGACCAAAGCCACACCGGTGCCGAGCAACGCCACTGACTGCGGGCTGCCGGCGGCGTTGTCCGCGATCGTCAACGACTCGTTCAGCGTTCCAGCCGTCGTCGGCGTGAACGTCACCGACAAATTGCAGCTTCCGCCTGCGGCCACCGAACTGCCGCAGTTGTTCGTCTGGCCGTAATCGGGTCCGGTGGTGATACCGGAGATGGTCAATGCCGCGTTTCCCGTGTTGCTGAGCACGACCACCTGAGCGTTGCTTGTGGATCCGACGTTCTGATTGCCAAAGCTCAAGCTGGTTGGCGTCAGACTGACCACCGCGGCCGTTCCGGTGCCGCTCAGGCTCACACTCTGCGGACTGCCCGGGGCATTGTCGGTAATCGAGACGGCCGCCGAGCGGCTGCCGGTTGCTGTTGGAGTGAAGGTCACGGTGATGGCGCAGCTTGCGCCGGCGGCAACTCCAGTTCCGCAAGTATTCGTCTGGGAGAAGTCACCGCTATTGGCTCCCGTTAAGGAAATGCCGCTGATCTCCACCGGCGCCGTGCCGGTATTCGAGAGGGTCACACTTTGTTGCGCGCTGCTGGTTCCGACCGCCTGATTTCCGAATGCCAGGCTGTTACCCGAGAGGTTGGCCGTTCCGGCTTGCAGAAGAACCGAAATGACGTTGCTCGTCCCGGCGGCGATCGCAGCATCCATCCGGCCATCGCTATTGAAATCGCCCGCTACCAGGCCGGCCGGTCCCGCATCGGTCGCGAAATCGGCGTGAGTCTGAAAGGTCCCGTCGCCGTTCCCGAGCAAAATGGAAATACTGTTCGCCGATTGGTCTGCTGCGGCGATATCCAATTTGCCGTCGCCGTTAAAATCGCCCGCAGCCAGAGCCACGGGTCCTGCCGCCGTCGCGAAGACCGCTTGGTTTCCAAATGTGCCGTTGCCGTTGCCCAGCAGAATCGAAAGCGTGCCGTCCGTCTCATTGGCCACGGCGAGATCGAGCTTCCCGTCGCCGTTGAAGTCCGCCGTCAGGATGCCTTGAGGCCCTTTTCCCGTAGCCGGCTGGGTACTCTGTGCGGTGAAGGTTCCGCTTCCCGCGCCCAGAAAGACCCCAACGGTGTTACTGGTGTTGTTTGTGGCCGCGAGATCGAGCTCGCCATCGCCGTTGAAATCGCCGATCGCGACCGAGACCGCTCCTGTTCCCGCGTTGGGAAGCACCGAGGTTTCCTGGAAAGTGCCGTTGCCGTTGCCCAGGAACAACTCGAGGGCGCTGTCCACCTCGCTTACAACCACGAGGTCCAGAATGCCGTCACCGTTGAAATCTGCCGCACCCAAGGCCACGGGCGCAGTCGTGTCCATGGTGATTGTCGAGTTGAGCGTCAGCGTACCGTCGCCGTTCCCGAGAAAGATCGAGATGGAGCTCGCGGTCTGATTGGCCACCGCGAGATCGAGCTTGCCATCGTGGTTGAAGTCTCCCACGGCGAGCGCGTCCGGTCCCTCGCCCGTGGATGCCAGCAGCCCGCTGCCGAAGGTACCATCGCCGTTGCTCAGGAAAACCTCGACCGTGTTATCCACAAAGTTCGCCACGGCCAGATCCGGTATGCCGTCGCCGTTGAAATCGCCGCTGATCACGGCGCGGGGGTTGTTTCCGGTGGCGAAACTGGTCTTGTTGAGGGTGACCGACGAGGTGGAGGTGGTAACCGGAAAGAGCAGGAAATTCGACACGCCTCCACCCGGAGTTGGATTCGACACGGTAATAACCGCCGAATCCGGGGAGGCGAGATTCGAAGCGGGTACCGAGACCGTGAGATTGTCGCTGCTGACAAAGGTCGTGCCGAGCGGCGTGCCGTCCCAATTGACGGTCGCGCCGGAGGTGAACCCCGCTCCTTGCACCGCCAGATTAAAGCTGGCGCCGCCGAGGTTGGCGCTTGTGGGGAGCAATGCCTGGCTGAGAAACGGGACCGGGTTCGCGGTTTGGTACTGTCCCGTGCCGCTCAGCGCGCTTGATTGCGGGCTGTCGGCTTCACTGTCATAAACGTAAAGCTGCCCGCTAAGGGCTCCCGAGAGCGTCGGCGTGAAAACGATGGTAAAAGTGCAACTGGCCAGGGGGGCAAGAGTGCTACCGCAGGTGGTGCTCTGGATGGCAAACTCCTCAGTTGCAAGCTCGCTGTAGGTCCCCTGAATGGTGGTTTGCGTACCGGTCACGCTGCTGCCTGTAATTGTCAGGCTGGTGCTGTTGCTTTTGTTGGTCAAGGTGATGGTGGAGGTGCTCGTGGCCCCGATGATGACAGATCCGAAATTGAGGGACGCGGGAGACAGGGAGACCAGGGTACCGACGCCCGTCAAGTTCACGACTTGCGACCGGCTGCCGTCGCTGTCGGTGATCGCAACTGTGCCGTAAAGGGTGCCGGGGGTGGTCGGCGTGAACTTGACGGTGACGGTGCAGCTTGAGTTTCCGGCAACCGTTCCGCCACAGGTGTTCGTCTGGGAGTAATCGCCCGTTGCGGCGATCGAGCTGATCGTGATCGGGGAGCTGCTGAGATTGCTGAAGGTCACGTTCTTTGTCGTGCTGCTGCTCCCCACCGGGACCGTTCCGAAGCTGAGCAGGGCGGCGGAAAGCGAGACTTCAGTTCCCATTCCACTCAGGCTGACCGTCTGGGGACTGGTGGAATCGCCGTCAGTCAGGGTCAGACTGCCGGTACGACTCCCCTGGGCCGAGGGCGTGAAGGTTACGGTGACACTGCAGTAAGGAACAGAGTTGTCGGGAATGTAGGCGCTGAGGCTCTTGGAGCAGTTGTTCGTTTGCGAGAAGTCTCCGCTGGTGACAATCGATGAGATCGCCATCGAAGTCGAATTGTAATTGCTCAGCAGCACCGTCTCGGCCGGACTGGGAGTGCCCACCGATTGCGGCAAAGCAAAATTGAGAGCGGTTGTCGAAGCGGGAGAGCAATGACGCGTCTGAAGAATCAGCGCCGGAAGCGGCGTCTGGTTGAAGTTGAAGCTGTCGAGCACATCATTGGCGTTGGCATCGCGCTCGGTGAGGGGCGGTAGACCAAACCGCTCCTCGACGAACTTGAGAAGCGATGAGAACTCATACGTGGTGTGCGAGATGTATCCGCCAATCGCGTAGGGCGAGATAATCAGCAAGGGCACGCGCGGTCCGAGGCCGTACTGATCGGAAATCGGAGGAGCAACGTGATCATAGAAGCCGCCGAAGTCGTCCCAAAAGACGAAAATCGCGGTCGAACTCCAGTCCGGCCCCTGCATTACCGCATTGATCTGTTCGACCGTCCAGTTTTCACCGTTGCAGGTTGAGTTGATGGGATGCTCGCTTTCATCACCCTCAGGGATGAGCCAGCTTACCGCCGGCAACTGGCCGTCTCCGGCGTCCGTTATGAATTGAGTATCCGAAGCGATGTTCGTGGTCCATAAAGACGTGTTCCGTATGTGATTGATGGCGTCGTAGGAGTTCCAGGCGTTATCGGCGTGCGAGTAGAACTTCCACGAGATGCCGGCGGCTTCAAGAAGATCGCCCAACGTCTGAAAGTCAAAACATGGGAACTGGTTCGTCAGATTGCCTTCGTTATCCACCACCGGAACCGTGGTGCCTACGGGAGCATCGCAGCCCCAGCTCGAAAGGTTGCCAGCGGGATTTCCGATCACACCGCCGCTCTCGGCGGCGATCGTGTACAGGTGATTCGGCAGGCTCGGACCCTTGAGCGAGGAAAACATATGATCCCCAAGGGCAAAGCTGGTGGCGTACGAAAAGTAATTCGGTACATCCGCCTGGACTTGCTGGGTCATGCAGAGATAATCCCCATTCACATTGCACTGTGCGCCCGAATCGAGGATCAGATCAAATTTGTCCATTTTGCCGTTGTCAATGCCTGTAGTTGCGTCCCAGTAGGCGTGCTGTATATCGCGGGGGACTCGGTCGGGGGTCTGGCCGAGAGTCAGAATCTGACCCGTTGAAATCGTTCCTGTCGTGGTTCCGTCGGCCCCGGGAAAAGTTCCAAACATCTGGTCGAAGGTCCGGTTTTCCTTGATGATGAAGACGATGTGCTGGATTGCAGAGTCGAAGGTTTGGGGCTTTTTCTCTCCCTGAGGTGTTGCTCCTCCGGCCTCCGCCCGTCTGGCGGGTGCGATTCCCACGGTCCCGGCTCGCTTTGAGATGTGTTTGCCTGAATGGGAGCGTGGGCCGGGATGGGTTTCGCCGCTCGAATCGATTCCACTTGCGTTGCTGGAAATTGCGTCCGCGGCGCCCGCTCTCCCATCGAGTGGCAGCGCGCCGATGATTCCCGCAATCAGAATTCCCGCGAGCCTCAAACTGCGGAGCTTGCGCATTCGTCCTCCTACACCCGGCCTCGGCGCTGTGCCGGGCCGCCGGGCTGGCTGACGGCACATGCGGAGCAGAAGTAAGAGTACGAACTCAACCCGCAAGATCAGCGGTGCCCGCGTACACGTGCAAGGCGGGTGGCGGAAGGAGAGCAGTTCAAACTCGGACTTCCTCCACTGCTCAGAGTTGAGAGCGCAAACATCTAGACCGATCCGCTGAGGGGTCGATCTAATGGGGTTATAGTCGTCGTGTGGGGGCCTACCTACCCCCAGACTAATACTGCCGTGTCATTAAAGCGCGATTTATTACCACGATTGAACGATAGCTGTCAAGACTAACTGGTCAGTTAAGTCTGAGAGTAGTTAGAGGGTACAATTCAGGCATCCAATTCTGTAGCTTGTAGCTAAGCGTCTCTGGCGCCTGATAAGATGAAGGCCTGGAGCGGGCAATCGAAGGAGAGTCATTCCAGAACTACAATGGGCGCCCGCCAGAACGTTCCTTTTTGTCCTCCCGGATCCAGAACGGTCACCTGGCACTCGTATTCTCCGGGCGGCAGCTGGTGCAGCAAAACGTTGAAGCGGAGAGGCAGCGTGTTGAGCCGGCTGTTCGACACGTTTGCAACCTGTTCGGGCGGCGTTTCGAAGGCCTTTTTCTGCCCGCGATAGAAGGTCACGAAGGCGACCAGGGGACGTAGCGGCGCGGCGCCTTGCTCGTACGCCTGAAGGTAGACGAACATCGTCTGATCCCGCTTGAAGACCCGGGTCACGCTCGGAACCAGCTTCTGCCCGCCTTCGACCAGCGGGTTGGTAGATTCCTGCTTCTGGTCCTTCGCCTTGACCGCGTTGTAGAGCGCTTCCTTCAGCTCAACGCGCTGGCCGCTCAGCACGACGGAGCTGATCGGAATCCGCTTCTCTTCGCGGTTCAGGTTGGGGATGACGAAGATCGTCTGGTAGGTTCCCATGCGGCCTGTCTCGGCGTCGCGCGCCAGGAATTTGATCGTGTACTTGCCGGGCAGCAGCGTGAATCCGGCGTCGTATTCGATCGGCCGCCTGGCCAGCTCGGCGGCAGTTGAGTCGCTCAGCTTGATGTCGACCTTGTCGCGCAGATTGGTGACGGTCGTTCCGTCGTCATCCTTGATCTCGCCGATGAAATCGAGCAGCGTGTGCTCGGCGCCGCGACGCTTGGCCAGTGCCAGCTCGCGGCCGGGGATCTTGACGACGATCGGCGTGAAATACTCGGCGCGATTCAGCTGGAAGTAATCGATCTCCATGGCGATCGTGAGATCGGTAATCGGGTCGGGCAGCATCAGGGCATCCTCAAGCTGACGCTCCTTGTCAGCGGGCGTGAATTGCCTGAACTCCTTGCCCGCGTAGTAGCCTTGACGATAGTCCAGACTGGCCGCGATGTCACCGTTCAGCGAGATTTTGATCCGCCGGAATTTTCCATCCTCGGCCTTGTCGGTCGTGTAGTAGCCCAGGATGTAGTAGCTGCCGATCGCCTGCTCGGCCTGCACCAGACCCCTCGCGAGATCGTTGTAGTCGAAGAGAGCCTTGCCGCCGGTATCGTTGCCGAGCGCGTAGAGCGTGTCCTGCGACTGCTGAAAGTCGCTGGTCAACGCCAGCGCCGCCGCTCCCGAATACATGCCGGCGTTGCCCTGCGAGCCCACGGTGGCGTCACCGAGCGGCGCTTCAGCGACCAGCCCGCGCGCGTCAATGGGCCAGAACGAAACGCCGGCGCGGATCGCGTCGTCGATGGTGGCGTGAAGCTGCGCCTGATTATCGAGGCCGTTCAGCCGCAGTCCGCTGGCGAAATAGATCAGTTCCTTCTTTTCGCTCAGTTGGCCGAGCAGTTTGGCCGCGGTCTGAAGCGCGGCCAGTTGGCGATCGGTATTGAAGATGTTGAATTCGCTGTCGTCCTGGCCGAAGGCCGCGCCCACGTCAGCCGCGCCCGCGTCCGTGGTCTTTTCCTCGAGCCCGCGGTCTTCGCCCACGAGCAGCGTTTCGAGGATGCTCAACAGCAGGCTCTTATTGGCCGTGAAATCGGCCAGCACGTCGACGGAGCTGCCGGAATAGCGAAGGATCGCGACCAGGTCGTCGGGATGCAT
>JASHQD010000003.1 GCA_030037755.1 Terriglobia bacterium | reverse complement strand
CGAGAACCGTTCGACGCGATTATGAGTGGCATCGCGGCCCCGGTTGGAGTGACGTTTGCTCCCGACATCGTGGGAGGCGTATCCGGCTGGTGGTGCCGGCCCGAACCTGCGCGGACCGGACAGGCAATCCTTCATTTGCATGGTGGGTGGTTCAACTGGGGTTCGGCACTGGCCTTCAGAAACCTGGTTGGGCATATCGGCGCTCGTGCGGGCGTCGCGGCGTTTGTGTCCGATTATCGGCTGGCTCCCGAACATCCCTTTCCTGCCGCGGCTGAGGACGCGCGCGCCTGTTATCTGGGGCTCATCGAGCGCGGTTTCTCAAAGCTGGCAATCACGGGAGACTCCGCCGGAGGCAATCTAGCCCTGGGACTTCTGCGCTTTGCCGCCGGCCCGAGGACATCGGGCAGTGTGCTCCCCGTGGCGGCAGTGGCGCTTTCGCCGGTTACCGATCTGGCCCTTACGGGAGCAAGCTGGGAGACACGCGCCGCGGCCGATCCCTACTTCCTCCGTTCGCAGGCCGCCGAGCTCATACGCTCCTATCTGGACGGTCACGACCCCGCTGATCGATTGGCCTCTCCACTGTATGGTGAACTCGGCGGGTTGCCGCCGATCCGTGTCCATGTCGGCGACGATGAAGTTCTGCTCGATGACTCGCTCCGTTATGTCGAGCGGGCGGCTGCGGCCGGGGTGGATGCCCGCGTTGATGTGTGGGAAGGTATGGCGCATGGATTTCTCTCCGGCATTGGTACGCTGGCCGCCTCCAGTCAGTCGCTGGATGAGATCGGGCGGTTTCTGGTCGATTGCCTGCGATCCTGATTTGGCGCGATCAACGCGGTCATTTGAAGCGTCAGCGTTTTTCGCAAGTCCAACCGATTCAGGAGCCGGGGATGAAGACAGGTTTTCCAGGAGCCGGTCATGCAACACGCACGATCGGCCATTGCTTGATGGAGGAAAATCATGAGCACTTTCGACTCTCTGTTAAAACGTAATAAGGATTTTGCTACAAGCCAGTCTGCCGCGCGAGCGCTAATGCCCTCGCTTCCGCGGGCCCTGCTGAGTCTAAAGGCCGTTATCATTGGCTGTGCCGACATGCGCGTGGATCCGGCCCATGTACTCGGAATCAAGCCCGGCGAGGCCGTCGTGATGCGCAACATCGGCGGTCGAGTCACTCCAGGTCTGTTGGAAGAGTTGGGTCTGCTGGGGCGAATCGGCGAAGTTGCCGGAGCGATTGCTGGGGGCGGCGCGGAGTTCCACCTCATCGTAATGCATCACACCGATTGCGGCTCCACGCGCCTTGCCGGCGATCCCGCCATGCTAGCGCACTATTTTCAAATACCGGAAGCGGAAGTTAAAGCAAAAGCGGTCACCGATCCTCGCCTGGCGGTTGCCGTCGACGTGGCTTTGCTCCGGTCAATCCCGGCACTGCCGGGGGATTGGCTTATTTCCGGGCTCGTCTATGACGTGGCGACCGGACTTGTCGAGATTGTCGTGCCGCCAGCGCGGATTCGCCCGTTCGATGAGGGTAAAAGACCGCAAACGCAAATAGCCGCTACCGGCCGCACGCTGTAACCGTTGACGGCCGGCTCAGCAGGGTCCACCGTCCGCTGTAGCGGCGCTCTATGAGCGCCGACTCTTCGACGCACTTTCTTAAACAAAGCCCGCGCTCATAGAGCGCCGCTACGGCGGGCGTCGTCACCTTACCCTGCAATCCTCGTCAATCACCCGCCCAGGAACATCGGGGTTCTCCCCCTCCAAAAAAAATTGCTTGACATCGCACCTACGCGTGTAGTAGCGTCGCATACGTGGATAGGAGGAAACGATGAGCGGGCCGAAACTCACCAAGCTCGAGCTGCAGATTATGGAGGCGCTCTGGACGCAAGAGGAGTGCTCCATCCGGGATATTCAGGAGACTTTTCCGGAACGGGGCAGGCCTGCTTACACAACCATCCAGACCGTCGTCTATCGTTTAGAAGGAAAGGGAGCCGTGCACCGTCTGAAGAAGGTCGGCAACTTTCACGTTTTCGCGGCCGCGATCTCCCGCGATGCGGCGCAGCGCAGGCTGATCGACGATCTGCTGTCGCTGTTCGGCGGCCGGACCCAACCCCTGATGGCACGCCTCGTCGAATCGGGCAAACTCACGTTGCAGGACGTCAAAGAAGCGGAGAAAGCGCTCCGCAAGCTCGAGAGAAAGGACACCGCGCAATGAATCCCCAATATCTGTCCCTGACATGGACCGCGATCGCGCCGGCGCTGGCGAATCACTTGTGGCAGTCGACGGCATTCGCCATCGCCGCAGGCCTGCTGACGCTGGCGTTGCGGAAGAACCACGCGCGGGCGCGCTACGCGCTCTGGCTGGCGGCGTCGCTGAAGTTCCTCGTTCCCTTCTCCCTGCTGGTCAGCCTCGGCGGCTACCTGCCGAAGCCGGGCGGATCTGCGGCCATGCAGTCCGGATTCTACTCCGTGCTGCAGGAGGCGAGCCGGCCGTTCGTCCAGGCGGGGACCGCGCCGATAGCGCATTCTTCCGTCATCGCATCGACGGGCGCTCTTGCGGGCGCGCGCGAGTTGCTGCCGATTCTGCTGGCTCTCGCCTGGTTGTGCGGCTTCGTCGCCGTGCTGTGGACCTGGTCGGTACGCTGGCGCCGAATGTCACAGGTTTGCCGCGCAGCCCGGCCGCTTGATGAAGGACGCGAAGTCGAGTCGCTGCGCCGCGTTGAGCGCGCCGGCGGCTTTCAGAGCCCGCTTCGCATGTTGCTCTGCCGGACCTCCGTCGAGCCCGGGATATTCGGCATCGGGCGGCCCGTTCTGCTCTGGCCCGAAGGAATCTCCGACCGGCTAAAGGACGCGCATCTCGAGGCGATTCTCGCGCACGAACTGTGGCACGTCCGCCGGCGCGACAATCTTGCGGCGGCTCTGCACATGGCGGTACAAGCCATCTTCTGGTTTCATCCTCTCGTCTGGTGGCTGGGATCGCGGCTGGTGGATGAACGCGAACGCGCTTGCGACGAAGCTGTGCTGCAACTTGGGCAGCAGCCGCAGGTCTACGCCGAGAGCATTCTGAAAGCCTGTGAATTCTGCGTCGGCTCGCCTCTGGCGTGCGCTGCCGGTGTGACGGGGTCGGATTTGAAGAACCGAATCGTCCGCATTATGGCGGAACGGCGCGGGCTGCAGCTCGGTCTCCAAAAAAAGTTGTTGCTCGGCGCGGCCGCGATTGTTGCGGTAGCCGTGCCGATTGTGTTCGGCCTCGCTCGCGGACAGCAGGACACGCCATCCTCACCGGCCGTGGCCGCTCTCGCCGCCTCGGCGAAGTTCGACGTTGCCTCGATCAAGCCGCTCGCGCCCAGCGGCCCACGTATGTTTTTCAGAATCATGGACTCGCCCGACACCAAGTTCTCCGCAAGCGGTGCAACCGTAAAGCTGCTCGTTCAGATCGCCTACGGCGTTCAGGATTCCCAGATCGAAGGCGGGCCGAACTGGATCAACTCCGAACGTTTCGAGATTGAAGCGAAGTCGGACAGCGATCTCGACGAAGCAATCAAGAAGCTCGGGCGCGACGATGCGAGTCTCGTCAAGCACCACATGCTTCAGCAACTTCTCGCCGATCGTTTCAACTTGAAGGTCCATCACGAAACCAGGCAACTGCCGATCTACGCGCTAATCGTCGCGAAGAATGGACCCAGGCTTGAGGTAGCAAAGGAGGACGATGCCCTGCCGCCTGGAGCCGGGCCGACGACGCCGGGCGACCACGGGCTGCAGCAAGGAGTGCGCATGCAGATGGGAGGAGGAGAGCAGCACCTGGACTTTGCAGATGCACCCATCGCGCTCCTGGTGAAAGTCATGTCGCAGCAACTCGGCCGCACGGTCATCGATAAAACGGGACTCACCGGAAAATACAACTTCAGCCTCCACTGGGCACCGGACCCGAGTATGGGTGGGATGATGGGTGGACCTGGGCCCGGTCCGGGCCCCGGGCCAGGAGCGGCTCCCGGCGGCAATGCGCCCATCGGAGGGGGTGGCGGATCCTTGACGCCTGATTCGTCGGGGCCGTCGATTTTCACGGCGCTTCAGGAGCAAGCCGGACTGAAACTCGATTCAGAAAAGGGCCCTGTCGATGTGATCGTGATCGACAGCGTCGACCACCCTTCGGCAAACTGAACGTCGTCGTCGCTTCGTGGTCAGGGCAGCCGCTGTCATTCTGCGGCCCTGCCCTGACAGAGGGCCTGAAACGAGGATCGACCATCCGCATGGATTCGCCGTGCCGCCATGTTCGTGAAGCTGTCTGCAAACCGCTCATGTTTTCTCTGCCTGCTCGCGTTGCTAGTGACCGCAAGCCTCGCGGCGGCTTCGGAATATCGCGGAACAGTCACTTTCGGCGGATTGCCGGTTCCGGGCGCAACGATTACCTTGGCTCAAGGCAACAAGAGCCTCTCCACGGTCAGCGATCAGCACGGTGCCTACTCGTTCCCTAACCTGTCTGACGGAACCTGGACGATCGAAATCCAGATGACCGGCTTTGCGCCGGTGAAGCAGCACATCGAGATCAAGGCAGGCACGCCGGCCGCAACCTGGGAACTCAAACTTCTCTCGCTTGCCGAGATCAAGGCCCAGATTGCCTCACCGGTTCCCGCAGTTCCAGCCGCGTCTTTAGGGGCCGGCGCCAGCGAGCCTGAGCCGCCGTCGCAGGCTGCTCCCAGTGAAGGTGCGGCGACATCTCCGACCTCTCCGGAAGAGTTGGCCCAACTCGCTACGCCCGGACTACTTATCAACGGAAGCCTGAGTAACGGCGCTTCGACGCCATTCGCGCTGCCGCCCGCGTTCGGCAACAATCGCTTCGGCGGAAACGGAATGTACCGCTTCGGTCTCGGCGCGGTGCTGGACAATTCGTCCCTCGATGCAGCGCCTTTTTCCCTCACTGGTCAGCGGACGCCTAAGCCCGTTTACAACCGGATCACCGGCCTCGCGACCTTCGGCGGTCCGCTGAAGTTTCGCAACCTGATTCAGAACGGTCCCTACGTCTTCGCCGCTTATCAATGGACCCGATCCGTCAATGACACGACGACATCGGCGTTAGTGCCGGACGCGGCCGAGCGCGACGGCGACCTGTCGCAATCGGCCGGACCGCTCGGCCAGGCAGCGCCGATCTTTAATCCCGCCACCGGGTCACCCTTCACGGGAAACATGGTCTTGCCTGGTCAAATCAGCCCGCAAGCGAAGGCCTTGCTGAACCTGTATCCGCTGCCCAACCTGACCGGCAGCGCGCAATACAATTACCAGATTCCGCTCGTCACCGATATCCATCAGGACGCCTTGCAGTCGCGTTTCGATCAGATCGCCGGGAAGAGAAACGAAATTTACGGCGGATTCGCTTTTCTGAGCAGCCACACGGCCGCGCCGAACGTGTTCGGCTTCCTCGACAACACCAACATGCTGGGTCTCGCCGCGAACGCCACCTGGTGGCGCCGCCTGAGCCAGCAAGTGTTCATGAACCTCGGGTTTCAATTCACCCGGCTCTCGACCCAGGTCAATCCGTATTTTGAAAATCGGCAGAACATCTCCGGCGACGCTGGAATTTCGGGCAACGATCAGGATCCGAGGGATTGGGGACCGCCCAGCCTCACCCTCGCGAGCGGAATCGCAGGCCTTTCCGACTCGAACGCCTCTTTCGAGCGCAACCAGACGAGCGCCGTGTCCGATTCGATGCTCTGGAGCCGCGGCGCGCACAGCGTGACGTTCGGTGGCGATTTCCGGCGCGAAGAGTTCAACTACCTTTCGCAACAGAACGCGCGCGGGACCTTGACCTTCACGGGCGCGGCCACTGCCGGCGGCGACGCGTCCACGACGAGCGGGTCCGCCTTCGCCGATTTCCTGCTGGGTATTCCCGATACCAGCGCGGTCGCTTTCGGAAATGCCGACAAGTACTTTCGGGAATCGGTCTACGACGCCTTCATCGACGACGACTATCGCATGAGGCCGAATTTCAGTGTGAACGCCGGGCTGAGGTGGGAATACGGCGCGCCGATCACCGAGGCGTACAATCGGCTGGTCAACCTGGACGTCGTGCCGGGCTTTGCAGCCGTGGCGCCGGTCGTGGCGAGGGATCCCGTCGGTACGCTGACCGGGCAAACGTATCCGAATTCGCTCATTCGTCCGGATCGAAGCGGCTTTGAGCCGCGCATCGGAATCGCCTGGCGGCCCATCGGCGGATCGTCGCTGGTCGTTCGCGCCGGGTACGGCATTTATTACGACACCTCCGTCTATCAAACGATCGCGCTGCAGATGGCTCAGCAGGCGCCGCTGTCAAAAAGCGTCAACGTGCAGAACAGTGCGGCGTGTCCGCTCACTCTGGCGAACGCCTTCAGCTCGTGTTCCGCAGTTACGGCGGACACCTTCGGCATCGACCCGAACTTCAGAGTAGGCTACGCGCAGAGCTGGGACCTCACCGTCCAGCGCGACCTGCCGGGATCGCTGCAATTGACGGCCACGTACCTCGGCACGAAAGGCACTCGCGGACTCCAGGAATTTCTGCCCAACACGTATCCCGTCGGAGCAGCGAATCCCTGCCCGGCGTGCCCAGCCGGCTTCGATTATTTCGCGTCCAACGGCAATTCGACGCGCGA
>JASHQD010000021.1 GCA_030037755.1 Terriglobia bacterium | reverse complement strand
GGCGTGATCCGCATTGGCGACACCCACGCGTTCGATAACTGTGAGCTACCCTGCCAAACGGCGACGTACATCGCAGGGATTAGTGGTGTAACAATCTCGGGTGGGTCAACCGTGCTCATCAACAGCAGCGGCCAGCTTGGCACAATTTCGTCCTCGCGGCGCTACAAGGAAGACATCCACGATATGGGCGCGGCGAGCGACGGCCTGCTGCGCCTCCGTCCGGTGACCTTCCGCTACAAGAAGCCCTTGGACGACGGCTCCAAGCCCATACAGTACGGGCTTATCGCGGAGGAAGTGGCCGAAGTCTACCCGGACCTGGTGGCCCGCAATAAGGACGGCCAGATCGAAACCGTGCAGTACTACAAGCTGGACGCGATGCTCCTGAACGAAGTGCAGAAGCTGTCCAAGGCGCATGCTTCCGACCAGGCCGAGATCGCCAGGCTGCAATCGCAGGTGGCCGAGCAGGCGAAGCAGGGGCAGGCGCAGCAGGCGGCCATGACCCAATTGCTGGCCCAGGTCCACGGCATCCAGCTAAGCCTGGCCAGCGGCCGGTCGATCCACTCCGGGCGTTCGCACTCGCGGGTCACGCGGACTGCGGCGCGTCACGCAAACACGCGGTCAACCAAAGTAGCAACCAAAGCCGAAGTCAAGCAGCCTTCAGGTCAACCCCTTCCGTCGCTGGTGGCCAAGGTCCGCTTCTGAAGGCACAGCCGGACACCGGACCCGCAGCCACCGGATGCGGGTCCGGCGTTGGGGTCGAATCGGCAAGAACGGCTCCACAAGATCCCACAACGGATCTGGAAGCAGCGCGGCGGCCATGGCCGTTCACGCACCGGGCCCAAGAGGATCAGGTTTCAGAAGTTTTGTCGCAAGCTCTTAGAGATGCATGATCCCGCGCCGTAAGGCGATGGCCACGGCTTGAGTCCTGTCACTGGCTCCGAGCTTGTCCATGATGTGCTTGATGTGCACTTTGACGGTCTCTTCTGAGATGAACAGTTTTTCGGCGATGTCCCGATTGCGATTTCCGCTCGCGATCTGTTGAAGCACTTCGATTTCGCGGGCCGTGAGTTCTTCATCACCCAAATGCTCCGCCAGATGTTTTGCAATTTGGGTCGGAATGCCTTTCTTCCCCGCATGGACCTGGCGGACGACGTTCAAAAGATCCTGAGGCGGCATGCTTTTCAGGACGTAGCCGCGCGCTCCAGCCTCGAGGGCTCGCCGGATCTCGGCGTCGCCCTCCGATGTCGTTACCATGACCACGCGGGCATCAGGGAACTCCTCTCGAATCAGAACCATGGCGTCGATGCCGTCCTTGTCTGGAAGCCTCACGTCCATGAGGACGATGTCAGGGCGATGCTCACGAAATCGTTGAATGCCTTCCTGGGCCGTGGACGCCTGAGCGATCACTACCATGTCCGCCTGGCTGTTGATAAGTGTGGAGACGCCCTCCCTCAGCAGGGGATGGTCATCGACAGCGAGAACCCGTATCCGTGTCTCATTGTTCATCGGGCCGCTCCCCCTCCGGCGGGCGAACGCCGGAGGCTGATCTTGTGGCAAACAACCGCGAAAGCCAGGTTGAAAAGCGATTCGATGGCCTGGATTTGAAGGCAACCTTGCCCGGAATAGAAAGTTCGACCTCGGTTCCGCCATCGACGCGGCTTAGCACGTCAAAACGTGCGCCGATCTTTTCCGCCCGTTCGCGCATCGTAGCAAGTCCCCAGTGGCCCTCGCGCCCGGTGCGTAGCGTCTGAGCATCGATCCCGCAGCCATCGTCGCGAATCCGAAGCCGCAGGTCGCGGGCGTATTCCACTTCGACTTCGATCTTCTTCGCGTGGGAATGCCGGAAGGCATTGAGCAAGGCCTCGCGCGCAATGCGATAGACCTCATCGCGAATGATCGGGTGCATTGATTGGGCCACACCCTCGGCCGTCACGCGGAAATCGACGTGATCTTGAGCGTCGAGTTCTTCGGGTACCCGAGAGAGAGCGTCTTCAAGTGCATCGGACTCGGGATGCGACGGGCGCAGGCTTCTCAGGGCGTTCCGGCCCTCCTCGCTGACCTCGGTCATCAGCCGCACGACGCGCTGGACAAGGGGTTTCGCAGGCGAATCCTCCGGCAAACGCTCGTCGGCAACGTAGAGCTGCATGGAGGCGCTGTGGATTCCCTGCAACAGGGTGTCGTGCAGATCGCGCGCGATCCGCTCCCGTTCTTCCAGGCGCTCCTCGAGTCTCGCCTGCAGGTGCGAAGCCACCTGCCGAAGACGCATCGCATAGAGCAGCCAAAGGATTCCGGCTGCGGCGAGAACGCACAGCCACAGGAACCACTTGGTCTGGTAGAAGACGGGAAGGATTACAAAGCTCACCGTCGCTCCAGCCTTGTTCCAAACGCCGTCGCTGTTGCGGGCGATCACGGTGAAGGCATATTGTCCCGGCGGCACATGCGAATAGTAAGCCGATCGCCTCGAACCGGCATCGACCCAACTCGAATCCAGGCCCTCCAGCCTGTATTCGAACCTGATCTGCTGCGAGTCGATGAAGCTCAACGCCGTATATTGAATCTCGAAGGTCGTCTTATCCGGTGTGATCCGAACTGGACGGTCGAAAGGCGTGGGTACATGATCCAGCAGAAACGATTCGATTGCCACCGGTGGTGGCTCCGAATTCGTGGGGGCAGCTAACGGATCGATTACTGCCAAACCGTCTTGGGTGGGAAACCAAAGCTTGCCGTCGCTCGCCTTGATGCCGGCGGGCCAATAGCCTCCATTACATTCGGCGTTAAACATGCCGTCGCTCTGGCCGTAGTTCACGGAGTTGATCTCGATTTGCTTGCCGGCGGCGAATTGGTTGAGCTGCCCCTTATTCACGCGGTAGATGCCTCGGTTGCAGCTCACCCAGAAATTACCGCGGGCATCTTCCAGAATCTGGAAAACGCCATTGTTGAACAGGCCCTCGCGCGTCGTATACCGGGTGAACCGGCCGTTTTGAAAGCGGCCCAATCCCCCATCGTAAGTCCCGATCCACAAGACGCCGTCGTTGTCATAGTAAATTGCTCGAATCGTGTTGCTCGGCAGTCCGTCGCTCTCGGTCCAGTGGGTGAAATGACCCTCTCGAAGCTGCGTGAGCCCTCCGTAACCTCCGATCCATAAATCGTCGTTGCCACCATCGACGATCACTCTCACGTCGTCGGCCGCGAGCCCGTCCTTCGCCGTGAAAAGCTTCGACGCTCTGTCCTTGTAGCGCACCAGTCCGCGTGACGTTCCAAACCAGAGCATACCTTCGTGGTCCTGGTGA
>JASHQD010000325.1 GCA_030037755.1 Terriglobia bacterium | reverse complement strand
GCGACAGGCGCTCGACTCACTCGGCATCCCTTACGATTACATCAGCACGGCGGCTGCCACCGAAATCGGTGACTTGAACGCGAAATACGACGTCATCCTGTTCGCACCTCTTGGCTTCGGCGGCGATCCCCTGACCATCGTCAGAGGCATGCCGACCGATTGGGGTAATCCGCTGCCCTGGAAGACAACGCCCGAGACGCCCAACCTCGGCAAGATCGATTCTACCGACGACATGCGTCCCGGACTCGGCTGGGAGGGCGTCATCCGCCTGCAGGACTTCGTGAAACGAGGCGGCGTCCTGATAACGGCCGAGGATACCGCGGCCTTCGCCACATCGCTCGGCTTCACCGAAGGCGTCTCGATCGCGCCGAGGCAGCACGTCAAGGTCGTAGGCAGTATCCTGCGAACCCAGGTCGTGGATGCGGCGAGCCCCATCGCCTACGGTTACGGCGAGAAGCTGTCCGTCTACTCCGCGAACGGACTCAGTTTCAATCTGAGTAATTTCGTGGGGGGCCGCGGCGGACGCCGGCCCGGTCCGGAAGAGCAAGAGCGGCCTACGGGCCGCGGCACCGCCGGCGACACTGACTTTACGCCGGGGCGCGTGGCTGCGGAAGCACCGGAACAGCCGCACGCCGAGACCTGGCAGGCGCTGCCGGCGACCGAGGAACAGCGCCGCAACAACGCCGGCCTGATTCCTCCTGGGCTGCGGCCACGGGTCGTGCTCCGCTATGCCGATAACAAGGATCTGCAGGTCTCCGGCCTGTTGGAAGGTGGGAACGAGATCGCGCAGCACGCGGCAGTGGTCGACGTGCCCATGGAGCACGGGCACGTGGTGATGTTCTCGCTCAACCCCATCTATCGAGGAGAGACAGAGGGCAGCTACGCGCTGGTGCTCAATACCATCCTGAATTTTGACAGTCTCGATGCGGGAAGGACCACGGACAAAGAATAGTTGAGAGGGGCCGGACTGGGCCTCAGCGGGCCTGGCGGATGCGTGTAGATGCCTGGACCGCGGGCATCCGGCGGAGTGTTGGCCTCAACGAGAACACGCGACAGGCATCTTTCAGGAAGTCAGTGTTTCTCGCGAAAGAACTCCTCGATACTTTCTGTTTGGTGTGGTGCCGCAGCGCTCAAGCCCGTGGCTCGCTGCACCCAGTCTGCGTACTTCGCGCGAACCGTATCTGGGGCTGCCAGCGCGAGTTCCAGGGCGATGGCTGTGACAGCGCTAGTGACCGAGGGTTCGCGGTCGCGAATCATACGCGGCAGAATTCTCATGAAATCCGCAGCCTGTACGTCGCCCGTGCTCGTCAGAGCCTCCAAGTCACCCGCCAGCGCGAGCCGCTCCGGTTCGGTGAGGTGGTTATATCCGCGAGAGAGTGCGCTGAGAAGAGCCGGCGTCAGCACCGAGCGGTAATAACCGCTGCCGAAGGCATTCGGCCAGACCCAGTCAGGCGCCCCGGGAAGATCTGCTTCAGCGTGAGTGGCGCTTACCACCTGGCAGCGCCGGTTCCCACCGTCCGCATGAAAGCAGACCGGCGCAGTCCACGGATGATCTCCTTGCTCAATTTCGAGCTTCGCGGAACCGCTTGTTGAATCGAGACTGAAGCGAAACACCTGCGAACCCGGATTGTCGAGAAAACTGGCGAGAACAGGGCCGGCGTCCGTTTGTGACTCTTGCTTGATCGCTTCCGCCAGATCCGCACTCGAAGCATTGTGGAATTCGTGGTCCGTGAGATATCGCTGCAGGCAGCGTTGAAACACGTCCGGCCCAACCCAATCCTCGAGCATTTCAAGGATCGCCGCTCCCTTCTGGTAGATCACGCGATCGTAGACGTCGTCCATTTCCTTGCGGGAATGCATTTCCAGCCGCACCGGACGCGTCCGCGGAGAGTCGGAGGCAAGCATCCGGTTGCGGTTGGCCGTGATGGCGAGACCGCGCTCGAAGGGAGGGAGTTCCAGGTCGCTGACCTTCGTGCCGAGCCAGGTAGCAAATCCTTCACTCAGCCATGCGTCATCCCACCAGGCCTGTGTGACCAGATTACCGAACCACTGATGCGCCAATTCGTGCGCCATGGTCTCGCGCATCGATCGCTGCCGCTCCAGCGTGTCGCTTTCGGGCGGCGCAAGCAGCGCGCGATCGAGATAGGTGATCAAGCCGGGATTCTCGGTGGCCCCAAAGGGCATCTCGAGTACCGCGATGTGATCGAGCTTGTCCCAGGGATACGGTATGCCGGTGTATTGCTCGAGCCGCGGCAGAATCTCGGCAGTCGCCACGCGGGCTGGGCCCGCTTCGCGAGCGCGTCCGCGCGGCGTAACGATTCGCACCGGAATCCGCTTCTGCCCGGCAACGCCGGCATCGACAACGTCGAACGGGCCCACTGCGAACGCGACCACCTCGGATGCCAGCGGCTGCGTCGCCGCGAAGACCACGCGCTTCATGCCTTCAGGCTCGTCGCTCTCGGATACTTCCGGGGCGTTGGCCACGGCCACCTGGTCGCGCCTGACGTGCAGCGTAACTTCCCACGGCGCCTTATAGCCCGGTTCATCGAAGCATGGAAAGGCCCGGCGCGCATCGATCGGCGTGAAAGAAGTGTAGACGTACCAGTCGTCGCCGGACTTTTTGCGGTAGGCACCCACGTTCAACTTATCGTCAAGCTTGCCGCGGTACCGGATCTCAAGCCGCGCGGACCCCGGGCCGATGGCCTCGGGGAGATCGATGCCCAGGAACTCGTCGGTCGCTTTCCAGCGCGCTGCCGTGGAGGCTCCGTCTGCGGCAACGTTGACACTGTCGATCGTGAGATCTTTTGCGTTCAGCCATAGTTCGCTTGTGCGCCCTTTCAGCTCAACGCCGATCGTCGCTGTGCCCCTGAAAGTCGGCTCACTGGGCACGATGGTCAGATCCAACTTGTAGCGCGTCGGACGGGCAAGGTCGGGGAGACGGAATTGCGGCTCGGCTGCGGGCAGCCAGCACGGCAGAAGCAGGAGAATCGCAGTGGCACCATGCGCGGCAAATCCCCGAAAGAGTGTTTTCGGCATAAGTCCGACTTATCACACCTCACATCAGTAACAAGGCTCCGGTAGTTGAGTCCCTAGGCTTGGTCATCGACGCACTCGCGAAGCTGCACGCCGACGGATTCTGCGAACCTACTCGCCGCCTGGGGGAACGCTTTACCAATCCTGAACAAGGTTCAATGAAGCCCGCAGCCGCTGGCTGGCGGATCCGCCGGCGCGGTCAACTCGGGCAGACGCGCGGCCACGAGCAATTCATTGAGCGCCGGCAAGTCCTGCTGGCGCAGCTGAGCGAACATCGACGTGCCCAACTCGATCTGGTGGCAGCTTTGGTCGATCGCTTCCATATCGCTCGCGGTCGGACGCATGTCCCCGAAATCCAGATCCTGCAGGCGTCGCGCGAGGTCGCGGTTGGCAATGCCGAAACCTGCACTGCCGCTCATGAGCCGCTCTGCTTTCGTGTCGAAATCCTTTGCCGCGGCCCCGAGCTTTGCATCCTGGGCCACTTTGCTTTGATCGGCGGCCAGTGCGTCACGCATCGTTTTGAGAGCGCCGTACGAATCAAAGCTCACGCTCAAGCCGTTCATCACCTGCTGTTCGGCGGCGAATTGGGCGTCGAGATCGGCCTCGGTTACTGGCGATCGCGGGTCGTTCTTTACGGTCAAACCGCGTGTATATGTTTGGCCATTGACGCTCAGCCTGACTTGATATGTGCCGGGAATGGCAAGCGGCCCCACCGGCTGCACGCGTGGCGTTGCGCCGATGATGGCATGCCAGGTCAAGGTGTATTCGGTGTAGTCGAGCACGCCGCCAAAGTACCCGTAGTTGATACTCTTGGGAGAAGGATGACGCAGGTCCCAGGCGATGCGATGCATCCCGGCGCTGGTGGAAAGCATGGTTGGCGGCGCGAACCAATAGTCGGGCACGTTCGGCATGGGAATGGTGTCCGGCGGAGGCTGCGTACTCGAGTATTCGCGTACCAGTTGGCCCGCAGCATTGTAAATGCCCAGCTTAACTGGGCCCTGTGCCGGGTCCCTCAGGTAATAGTCAATGACGGCGCCCTCGGGCGGATTTTGTCCCCGCGGCACTTCGGGCGGAAGCGGTGTGTCCTGGTCATTGGACCAGCGCACTCGCAGCGCTGTCTCCGGCTTGTAGAGATACACGTTGCTGGACTCAGCCTCGGCAAGCTGTCGCAGAGGTTCCAGGTCGTCGAGGATCCAGAGCGAGCGGCCGTAGGTGGACGCGACAAGGTCCTCGTCGTGAATTGTAAGGTCTGAAACGACCGTGTCCGGCAAGTTAAGCTGGAGCGATTGCCAGTGGTCACCCTGGTCGAACGAGACCCACGCACCGGTCTCCGTCGCAGCAAAGAGCAACCGCGGGTTGACGGGGTCTTCACGCACCGAGCGTACGCGCACGTCGTCGCTCAATCCGTCGACGATGGCCTGCCAGGTCTGGCCGAAATCCGTGGTGCGATAAATGTAAGGATGGGTGTTGGCAGCATCTTCTACGGCAGCATAAGCGGTACCGGCGCTGTGGTGCGAGGCGTCGATGATGATGACGCCCGAACGGGCATCGAGCGCGGGCGGCGAGACATTGGCCCAGGTCTGCCCGCCGTCTCGAGTGACTTCAATGACTCCATTGCTGGTGCCCGCCCAGATCACGCCCTCCTGCACCGGGCTGGGTGCCAGGCTTTCAATGGCGACAGGGCGCGGGCGGCCCAAAGGAGCGGCCGCCCCAGGCACAGATTGGCCTGATGGCGGGCGCACAGTGAGATCGGGGCCGAGAGCCTTCCAGGTGACGCCACCGTCCTCGGTGGCGAGTACGTACTGCGCGCCCATGTAGAGGAGGTGCGGGTTCTGCGGCGAGTAGGCGAGCGGCGGCATACTGCCGAAGCGATCCGTTTCGCTGGGTGTGTAAACCACCACCACTTGCCCGGTTTCGCGATCGAAACGGCGCAGCGCGTGATACCAACCTTGAGTGAAGATCCAGCGCGGATTCAGCGGGTCCACCGCGATGTAGCCTGCCTCAAAGCCACCCACAGGGTACCAATCGCGATCGCGAATGCCGCCAAAGTCGCTGCGGCTCAGCACGCCGGCGGTGCCGCTGTCCTGCTGCGCCCCATAGATCCAGTAGGGAAACTGATTGTCGGTGGAGATGTGGTAGAACTGCCCGTTGGGTAGATTGAACCATGGAGTCCAAGTCTCCCCGCCGTCGAGGCTGATGGTGGGGCCCTGATCTGCACCCATCAACATCCACTGGGGATGGGTGGGATCGATCCAAAGATCGCGGTTGTCATCGCCGCCAGGCGCCCCCTTGTAAGAAACGAAGGTATGCGCACCATCGAGCGAGCGGTACATCGAGGTGCCCATCAGATACACTACGTCGGGATTTTTCGGATCGACGTAAATGCGCCCGCCCGCGCTCGCGATGCGTACTGTGGCGAGTTGCCAACTCGCGCCGCCGTCGTCAGAGCGATATACGCCGTGGTCGCGGCCAGCGACCAGCACGTAGACACGCTGGCCACGCGTGCCTGCTGCTACCGCAATGGTGGCGCTGCGCAGGGCCGCGGGAAGTCCTTGTTGCGACAGCGCCGTCCAGGTGGCGCCTTCGTCGGTGGACTTGTAGATCACCGGCCCCACCGTGGCGGGCTCGGCTGGCGGCGGGTTTTGCGCGGCTCCCGGTGGGCCGAAGCCGCCGCCGGGACGAGTCAGAGTTGCGTACACGATGCTCGGGTCGGCGTAGTCGAAGGCCAGATCCGCCACGCCGGTGCGGTCATCGATGAAAAGCACGCGATTCCATGTGCGCCCGCCGTCCGTAGTGCGATAGACGCCGCACCCCGCTTTGGCAGAGTCCGGACCAAGCCGCGTAGCGGCACCTGTCAGGACGAGGTTGGCGTCATGAGGATCCACCAGAAGCGAGGAGAGGTAACGAGTGTCATCCAAGCCGACCTTCTGCCACGTCGTTCCGGCATCAGTGGATTTGTACATCCCGTTGCCGGGCGTGAATGACCAACCGGTAGGATCGCCGGTGCCGGCATAAACGATCTGCGGATCGGAAGGCGCGACCGCCACCGAGCCAACGGAGGGCACGTGCTCTTGGTCGAAGATCGGCTTCCAGACCGTGCCTCCGTCGGTGGTCTTCCAAACGCCGCCTTCGGGAAGCCCAAGATAGAAGGTGGTGGGATCGCCCGGCACTCCAGTCACTGCATAAACGTTGCCGGAGCGATAAGGACCGACCAAGCGCCAGGTCATGCCGGAGTACAGATTGGGATCGACTCTTTGCGCTGCCAGGCGGAGCGAGTCCGCCAGGCAACCGGCTGAGACCATGAGACAGCAGGAAACGAGACGCCTGATTCGAGAAGGATGCTTTTGTTGTGAAGACATGAGAGCAACTCCCAATTGGCCTGGGTCGGTTCTAATTGATCGCTGACCGCGTGACCGTGTTCGTTCAGTCCTTCTGCGCGGCCATGAACTGCTGCCTGCATTGCCTGGCGAGAGCGCGCACTCCTTCAAAATCCGCGTCGGAGCGGATTCCCGCTAGCAACGGGTCGGACTCGATTCCTGGATAAGCGCAATACCCGTTTGTAATCGCCGCACGCAGCATTTGCAACGCCGCTTCAGGCTGCCCCGCGTACGCCAGGTGCGCCGCCGCAAAATAATTCATTTCCGGATCGCTCACAGGCTTCATGGCTCGCGCCTGCGCCGCAATCTCGCCCGCAGGAAGGTGTTCCAGGTAAGCAAACAGCACCGGAAATCCCGCCCAATCGGGCACCGTCGCCGGGCGAGCCTCCCATGCTTCCTTTTCCTTGCCCTCGCGCAGCAGAACGTCCATGGAGAGAGCTTTTTCGAACGGCGATCCCAGATCGAGATGCAGAAAATCGCGCGCCCGCTCGTAATCTCCATGCAGCAGAAACGCGACCGCACAGGATCGCATAGCGACGGATTGCGGATCGAGCAAGAGGCCCGTGTTACACTCCTTCTCCGATTCCTCGAGCAACCCGGCGTAGCGCAGGGTGTAGCTCAGGAAAAAATGCGCTTGTGAATTCTCGGGGCGCCGTCTCACCAGCTCGGCAGCTCCGCGATAAGCCGCCGCGACCTGATTGTGTTCGAGCCCTTGGAGCGCCGCTACATTCCACACGTTGTCAGGGTCCAGCGCGACCGCGCGCTTGTTCGCATTCTCGGCGCACTGCGCCGCTTCCGTCCCCCCACCGCCGTACCAGCTATCGAAACCACACCTGGCGCCCAGCGCAGCCCACGCGGGTGCGTATCCCGGATCGAGCGCAAGACTTTGTTCGAGCATCGCCCGTGACTGCTTCAAGGCGCCGTGGTCGCCGGTGGGCATCGCCATCGCCCGAAGAAACAGGTCATAAGCTTGCTGATTCTTCGGCCGGTTGGCACTCTCTATAACCATGTCCCCGCCGATCAAAGGAGCTAAAGCGAACTCCTTGGCTCCCAGAATCGGACCCAGCCCGTTCCGCGTCCGCGACGCAATCTCGCCTTCCAACCTTATCGTGTTGGCAGCCGGAATAATGAACACATTCCGCCACAAGGAGTGGCTTGCTTGGACATCCAGCGCGTCGATGGTAACTTGCAGTTGATCGCCCTCTTTGAGGAAATGTCCCGTGACCACGCTCGCCACGCCGAGGGCGCGACCCGCCTTGCTTGGGTCCGTTTGAGGGCGGCTCCCATCGAACGGCCGGACCGTGAGCGAATGCGAATACCCCAGCACCCGCGCGATCTCGTCCGGAATCGTGGTTCCCAGAAAATCCATGCTGTGGTCGGATCCGGTGTTTGAGAAAGGGAGCACTGCCACCGTCCGTGGCCGCGTGTTTATAGCCGGCCCATTTGTGCGCAGCGTCAACGCGAGCGTGCCTGCGAAAAGCAACAGAGCGGCCACCAGCGCCGTCGCCGATACCGCCGCCCAGTGCCGCCGCAGGAATTTGCTCGCAACGTACACCGCTCGGTCCGGATGCGCATCGAGCGGCTCATGCTTCAAATAATGATCGAGATCGCTGATGAGCGCCTTTACCGAAGCGTACCTGCGTCGCGGCTCCTTGTGCATCGCCGTCAGGCACAGGACATCCAGATCCGCCCATGACGCGGTGCGCGTGGCGCTCTTACCGGTGCTTCGCCGTACAATTGCCGACGGCTTCACCGGATCTTCCGACGCGATCAGGCTCACCGCCTGGGGCGGAGTCTTCTCGGAAACGTCGAACGGCAGCCGTCCGGCCAGCAGCTCATAGAGGATCACGCCCAACGAGTAAACGTCGCTCGCAACACCAACCGTCTCGCCGCGAATTTGCTCGGGCGATGCGTAAGCCGGGGTCAGCAGGTGCATACCCGTGCGCGTCAGATTCGACGCCTGAGTGCCCGCGTCAATCTGTTTCGCGATCCCGAAGTCGACGAGACGCACCGACCCGTCGGCGCTTACCAGAATATTGGACGGCTTCAGATCCCGGTGAATCACACCGTGCTTGTGCGCGTAGTCGACCGCTTCGCACACCGCGCGAAACAGTATCAGCCGCTCATCGACCTTGCAGTCGCGCTCGCGGCAGTACTCGGTGAGCGGAACGCCATCCACGTACTCCATCACGAACCAGGGCGTTCCATCGGCGAGCGTTCCCGCGTCGTACAGGCGCGCGATCGACGGATGATTTAACTGCGCCAGCGTGCGCTGTTCCGATTCGAAGCGCTGGCGTCGCGCCGGCGACAGCCATCCTTCGCGCAGAATCTTCAAAGCCACCAGGTTGCCCAGATCCTTGCGCGCGGCCAGGTACACCACGCCCATCCCGCCTTCGCCCAGAACGCGCTGGATCTGGTATCCGCCGATTTCCCGGATTGCCGGAACGTCCAGAAGCCACCCCGCCACCTGTGCTACATCCCGGTCAAGGAGCGACGCGCCTCGCGAATCCTCTTCGATCATCGCGCGGACCTTGCCGAGCAGTTCCGCATCCCCTTCGCAAGCTTCTTTGAGAACGCGTTCGCGCTCGGCTTCAGCAAGATCTGCAGCGCGATGGAACAGCTCCTGAACCCGGTCCCACCCTTCCCGGTCCATCATCGCGATTGCACCTCGGCAGGCGGAGCCAGAGCGACGGCCGCTTCGGAGGTGAGCAAAAGAAAGGTGAAGGTCTCCTGCAGGTAGAGGCGGACCACGGTGTCGGTGTGACCGAAGTAGCCGATGGAAGTGTCCTGGCCGATGTGCAGTTCGAAGTCGCCGCCACGAGTGGTCATGACGACGGCTCCCGGAACGGCAGGCGCCCAGATGATCTTGCCATCAACCAGCCGCCTGACGTGCTCCAGGACGGGGAAGCCGTGATCGCTGGTCTCGGCCAACGCCGTGTAAGCGGCGGAGCCCAACACCACCGCGTAGGGCCCATTGACACCGGCAATCCGTAATTGGCCGAGTGCCTCGGCAATGGCTTGCGGATACCCACGGACATCGCCGGGCAGGGTTTTCTTCGGGTTGCTGCTTCTCTCCGAGATGCCGACGATCCCGCCGGCGGTGTAACCAACAAAGATGGCGCCGTCCTCCGCGAAAGCCAGGCGCCGCGCTGCAATCTTGGCCGGTTCCCAATCGGAATCGTTGGCACCGCGTTCCACGTCGTCGATCATCCGCCGTTCCAGTTCGAAGGCAGCCCGAAATTCGACCAGCGCCTTCATCTCGCGCTGGCGGGCCTGAATGCCGTCTCCCGGCGTCGCGATATCCCGCAGGTGGCCGGTGCCAACAGCGGAGAGGCCTGCGCCCGCCGGTCCCCGCACGTCGACGGCCCGCCGCCCCGCCAGGTGGCGTTTGAACGTACGCGTCACTTCTTCCTCGATCTGGGCCCAGGCGGCGTCGGAAATCGGAGCAAGCTCGCGATGCAGGTTAGTCATGTTCGGCGTCTCCTTTCAAGGAACCGATGCGCAAGGTGCCATCGCTCGCGCGTGGGACGTTTGGCGCGGGTTCCGGGGGCGGCGAAGCGGCAACAGTTCCGTCAGATCCCTCTTCGGTGATGTTCCCCAGAAATGTCGCGGTCGGCACGAAGAAGAGGCTTCCGGTAGCAGCGCGGCTGAAGTCGAGCAGACGGTCGTAGTTGCCGGGCGGCCGCCCGACAAACATGTTTTCCAGCATCTGCTCAATGGTCCGGGGCGAGCGGCTGTAACCAATGAAATAGGTTCCGAATTCGCCCGCGCCGGCGCAGCCGAAAGGCATGTTATCGCGCAGGATTTGGATCTGCCTGCCGTTTTCTACGATCGTCGTAAGTGCGTTGTGCGCCGAAGTGGGCTTGACCGCATCGTCCAATTCGATGTCGGAGAGTTTGCTGCGCCCGATGATTCGTTCCTGCGCCTCGGTGGACAAGGCATTCCAACCAGACACGTCGTGCAGATACTTCTGCACAATGACGTAACTTCCGCCGGCGAAGTCGGGATCCTCGTCACCGATCAGGGCCGCTTCGGCCACCTCATCGCCGCGAGGATTCTCGGTGCCGTCAACAAACCCCAGCAGATCACGGTCGTCGAAGTACCGGAATCCGTGCACTTCGTCGACGGCGGAAGCCGCCTCCCCGATTCGCTCCATGATGTGGGTCGCCATCTCAAAACACAAATCCATGCGCTTCGCCCGGATGTGGAATAACAAATCGCCCGGAGTGGAGACCGCGTGGCGCGATCCGGCGCGAATCTCGCGAAAGGGATGCAGTTCCGCCGGACGCGGCGCGCCAAAGAGCCTGTCCCAGGCATCGGACCCGATTCCCATGATGCAGGAGAGTCCGGATTCA
>JASHQD010000324.1 GCA_030037755.1 Terriglobia bacterium | reverse complement strand
ATAGCTGCCGTTGTCACTATATTATGTAATTCTCTTTAGGAAGCGATGGTGGACCCGAGAGCATCGAGTCGCGCGCAGGCGAGGAGAATTATCTCCTGCGCGTTGGAGCGTGCGGCGATGAGCTGCTCGATGAGTTCGACGGAAGGCGTGAAAAGATCGAAGAAGCGCGCTACATAGGTCTTAAGCTGTTCTCTATTGGGAGCTCGCGGATTGATCGTATCAGTTCTTGTCATGGGGATGGACGCGTAGTGCGTCGTGATCCTGCAACATCTGTCAGAGGGAGCAGTTTGCCGACTGCCCGAAACAAACGCGGACCCAAAGATCGGGTCCGCGCTAGAAGTATTTGATATTCAAGATTCTCGAATTCCAGAAAATCCTCAGAGCCCGCCGCCTCCGCTTAGCTCATGCACGACATCGCTGACGAACTTCTTGGCGTCGCCGAACAGCATCAGCGTCTTCTCCATGTAGTACAGCGGATTATCGATGCCGGCGAATCCAGGGTTCAAGCTGCGCTTGATCACCATCGCCGTACGCGCCTTATCGACCTCGATGATCGGCATGCCGTAGATCGGGCTGCCTTCATCGGTCTTGGCTGCGGGATTCGTGACGTCATTGGCGCCGATGATGAGCGCCACGTCCGTCTGGGCCATTTCGCTATTGGCCGTTTCCATGTCAATCAGCTTGTCGTAGGGAATATCGGCTTCGGCCAGCAGTACGTTCATGTGGCCCGGCATGCGGCCTGCGACGGGGTGAATCGCGAACCTCATGTCGATCCCCTTCTTGGTGAGAATATCGAACATTTCGCGCACTTTGTGCTGCGCCTGAGCCACGGCCATGCCGTAGCCCGGAACCACGATCACCGAATTCGATGAGCCGATAATCTGCGCCGCTTCTTCGGGCGAGGCGCTGCGCACCGTGCGTTCCTCTTTTCCCTTTTCGGCCGAGACCTGTAGTTGTCCGAAAGCGCCGAACAAGACGTTGGTGAACGACCGGTTCATGGCCTTGCACATGATCACCGACAGGATGAAGCCCGATGATCCGTCGAGCGCGCCGGCGACCACCAGCACGCGGCTGTTGAGCACGAATCCGAGCAACGCGGCCGAGAGTCCGACGTAGGAATTCAAGAGCGAGATCACCGTCGGCATATCCGCTCCGCCGATCGGCATCACCAGCAGGAATCCGAAGAACAGCGACACCGCCACCATGATCGGGAACAGCACCGTGAGGCCGGGATTGAACATCAGCACCAGCGCGAGGATCACGGCGCTCCCGAGCACCGTCAGGCTGACGATGTTCTGGCCCTTATAGACGATGGGCCGCTGCGGCAAAATCTCCTGGAGCTTGCCGGCGGCGATCAAGCTGCCCGTGACGCTGAGCGAGCCGATGATCACTTCCATGGCGATCTCGATCATCCCGAACTTGGTGATGTGCGGCGTCTGGACGTAATACTCGGAGATCCCGATGAGCGACGCCGCCAAGGCACCGAAAGCATGGCTCATGGCGGTCCGTTGCGGCACCGCCGTGATCGGCACAAGGCCGAGAGGGATGCCGATGATCACGCCGGCCAGAAGCCCCACGAAGATCCACTTGAACTCGACCAGTTCGGGATTGAAGAAGGTGGTGACGAGCGCCACCGCCGCCCCAATTTCACCGGCGAGGACGCCATGCCGCGCGGTCGCGGGCGAACTCAGCCACTTCAGCGACAGAATGAACAGCGCGATGGCGAGGATATAGGCAAAGTCGACGAGCTGTTGCGTGGCTAGTATAGTCATTGTTTTTTCCGCCCGCTCAGTTTGAACATCCGCAGCATGCGGTCGGTGATCAGGAAACCGCCGATCATGTTGCTGAAAGCAGCCGCGACTGCGATCGCGCCCAGAATGGTGGAGAGATTGGACTCGTGGCGTCCGCAGATGATGATGGCGGCGATCACCACGATGGCGTCGAGGGCGTTGGTCAGCGACATCAGCGGCGTGTGCAGCAGGGGCGAGACCCGTTTAATCAGCTCGAAGCCGAGGAATCCCGCCAGAACGAAGACGTACAGACTTTCGGTGAAGCCAGCAGGCACGTTCACCTCCCGAATTGTGATACTCGCTGTCGCGGC
This sequence comes from Terriglobia bacterium, assembly GCA_030037755.1. Classification (GTDB taxonomy): domain Bacteria; phylum Acidobacteriota; class Terriglobia; order UBA7540; family UBA7540; genus Gp13-AA77. Next base: position 2,198 of record JASHQD010000324.1, on the reverse strand, counting down.
GGTGTCCTCACCGCCGCAGAAAAACCCACGTTGTAGCGGCCGTGTTCTCACCGCCGCGTCGGCGCGGGGCGCCGCCACAGCCCTTCGTCTCGGCGGCGCTGGGGACAGCGCCGCTACAGCCCTTCACCTCTGCGGCGGTGGGGACAGCGCCGCTACAGCGTTCGTGCGCGGCGGTGAGGACACCGCCGCTACAGACTAGCCCCCTTGCGCGGCGGCGGTTGGCGCCACGTTGAAGAACTTCTGCACCATGGCGTTCACCACCTGCCCGTCGCGGGTGAGCAGCGTATCCGACGTAATCTGGTCCTGAAGATTCAGCTCCATCTTCCCGCCCTTCACCAGGTGCGTGAGGAAGGTGGTCAGGTTGCGCGCGTACATCTGGCTGGCGTGATACGGCACATAGCTCGCCAGGTTGATGTAGCCGATGATGGTTACGTTTTGCACGGTGGTGGTTTCGCCGGCCTGCGTGAGTTCGCAATTACCGCCGCGCTCGGCGGCGAGATCGACGATCACCGACCCGGGCGCCATCTTCTCGACCATGTCGCGCGTGACCAGTACCGGCGACTTCTTGCCCGGGATGACGGCGGCGGTGATCACCACGTCGCTTTCGGCGATCACCTGGCCGAGCAGCTCGCGCTGCTTCTGGTAGAAGCTCTCGTCCTGGGCTACGCCGTAGCCTCGGGCGTCCTGCGCGCCCTTGGCCTCGACGGCCAGTTCGACAAACCGCCCGCCCAGGCTCTGCACCTGTTCCTTGACCACCGGGCGCATATCGTAGGCCGAAACCACGGCGCCCAGCCGGCGCGCGGTCGAAATCGCCTGCAAGCCCGCCACGCCGCATCCGATGATGAAGACGCGGCTCGGCGAAATGGTGCCCGCGGCCGTGGTCATCATGGGGAAAAGCTTCGGCAGCGTGTCGGCGGCCAGCAGCACGGCCTTGTAGCCGCAGACGGTCGCCATCGAAGAAAGCGCGTCCATGCTCTGGGCGCGCGTGATGCGCGGCATCAGCTCCACGGTGAACGACGTCGCGCCGGTGGCGGCGATATCCTGCACCGTCTGAAGCGATCCGAGGGGCCGCAGGAAGCCGATCAGCACCTGGCCCTTGCGCATCAGCGGCAGATCGTCCTTGCCGGTGCGGTCGTTCGAGCCGTAACACAGCACCTGGGTGATAATGTCGGCCGTTTGGAAGACCTCTTTGCGGCTGGGCAGAATCTTCGCCCCTTTGGCCGTGTATTCCGCGTCCGGATATCCGGCGCTCAGCCCCGCGTTCGCTTCCACCACGACTTCGAGTCCGGCTTTTCCCAGGGCCTGAATCACGGCGGGCACCAGCGCCACGCGCCGTTCTCCGGGAAAGATTTCCTTGGGCACACCGACGATCATAGATGTCCTCCCACCTGGGCTCCCGCCCGTCCTGGCATTCTTCGGAATTCCGAATTCCGCATTCCGAATTCAGCGTTTGAAAGATACGGCGACGATGTTTGCCGATCGTGCTTGTTCGCCGCCGCGCGATGCAGGGTCCGTTTCAAGAGCCAGTTTGTCCCTTCAAGAGCAAAATTGAGGGTGATTCCAGTCACCCGTATTCGTGAGTCTCGTCACAGTGACGTGGGTGCCAGGGGTTAGATATTGCCGATTGACGATTTTCGATTGCGCCCTTTCAATCGGCAATCGTCAATCGCAAATCGGCAATTCTTCCTGACACCTGGCACCTGACACCTCGCACCTGACACCTACCCCGCGCTCGCGAGTCCCATGCGATCGCGGATCTTGCGGAACGCCGAGTAAAACTCCGGCAGCCGGGCGTAAATCGTCGTGCATCTCAACCAGCGTGTGTTGTCGATGGCAGGCGAGCCGGAGACGATCTTGCCAGGCTCGACGTCGCCACCGACACCGGACTGCGCAGTGACGATGGCGCGGTCGCCGACGCTGAGGTGTCCGGCAGAGGCAGACTGCCCCGCGAACACCACTTCGCGGCCCACCTTCGAACTGCCGGCGAGTCCCACCTGGCCGCAGAGCAGCGTGTGCTCGCCGATGTCGCATCCGTGCCCGATCTGGACCAGGTTGTCCACCTTGACGCCGCGCCGGAGCCGCGTTTCGCCCACCGTGGCGCGATCGATGCAGGAATTCGCCTGGACTTCGACGCCGTCTTCCACCACCACGCTGCCGGCGGCGGCGATCTTGTAGTAAGAACCGTCCGCCTGGCGGGC
>JASHQD010000323.1 GCA_030037755.1 Terriglobia bacterium | reverse complement strand
ATGATCCCGTCGGCGACAATCGGCGTTACCTCGAGCCCGAAGTACTGCATGTTCTCAATAAAATAGGACGTGTCCGGCAGGAGTTGTTTCCAGAGGGGGACGGTGAAAATCCACTTCAATACCAGTTTGTCGACGTTGCCGGTGTTGATCCGGTCGAGCGGGCTGTATCGATTGCCGCTGACGTCGCCGTTGTATGTGAGCCAGTCGCCCGGGCGCGGATGGAGAATCCGCGAGAACGGGATCCCGCCAGGCGAAGAGGATTCGACGGCGCGCAGTGCGCCTGGTTTTACGCCCGTGAGCCCGGCAAGATATGCGATAAGGTCCTGCAACTCTCCGGGATTTGCCTCGACCGGCGGCATTGCGGATTCTTTTTCGTTGCTGAGCCTCGAAATCTCGCTCAGTTCAATCGGATGAAACTCGCCCTTCAGATCCTGAACCACGATTTCGAAATTGCTCCGGCTTCGAGCAAATCCGTGGATCGTCTGCCCGTTCCGCAGCTCTAGAGTTACGGATTCATAGCCCGGTGCAATGTGTGCGCTGGGGTGAAGCAGGGCTTCGCGAAGTTCGTCCACCGTCAACTCGTGCGCGACATTCGATAAGTCAGGACCCACCGGCTTCCCTCTGCCGGAGACCATGTGGCATGAGGAACATTGACCTTTGCCCAAAAAGAACTGCTGTCCGGCTTCGCGGTCGCCGGGAACGGCGTGCTCCGCCGCAGGCGAATTCAGCGAGTGAACCAGCGCCGCAAGGCCGTCGAGTTCATCTTCGGGTAGGTTGAACGCAGGCATGCCCGACGTTGGAATCCCGTTGTGGATAAGATTCCGCAGCGAGGCAACGGACCGGCCTCGGAGCGCCGGGTCGCCGGCCAAAGCGGGGCCCTGGTCGGTCCCATGCGCATCGGGGCCGTGGCACCCGGAGCATTGCACCGCAAATGTCTTCGTTGCCTTTTCCTGTGTGTCCGACGCCCCTGGGACGCCCTGTCCCACACTCCATGTGGAATTCAGAGCGAGCAGTGCGGTTGCCGCGCTCTTGATCACCGGCAGAAGCCAACCGCGGGGAGAGGCGCCTTCATGTTTAGAGTGGGGGATCATAGGTCAGGATTGATATCCCGCAACTGTGCTGTAGCGGCGGTCTATGGCCGCCGGCTGACCTTGCGGAAAAAAAGCCGCGGTCATGGACCGCCGCTACAGCGGGCAGCCGTCACAATATTACGTAATCTGCTCAGCGCAACAGTTCGTCCGTGAACGCCTTGTCCTGCGCGTCGCTGAAATCCGTAGCATCGCCCAGCACGTAGCGATATTGAAACGGCGGCCCGAGCGCGATCACGCGGCGCATCCAGTTCGTCGGATCCGTCCACAGAACCGGCCGCGCTCCCATGGCTTTTACCAGATCGTCGAGATCCCAGTGAAGCGCAAACCCCGGTATCACGGCGTCAAAGAGATCCGCGTTCATCGAGCTATCTAAAGCCAGCCGCAAGCTGTACGGAGTCCGGTCCAGCCAGACCTTGCCGATGCGTGGGTCCGCGGCCGCTGCCATCAGCAGCCAAATGCCCTTCACGCCGCGGCCAAAGGCGCAAATAGAGGTGGCATCGACATCAGAGCGAGCAGCCAGCAAATCGACCCCGCGCAGAATATCATGCGCCCGCAAGGCCGGCAGATCATGCCCGATCTGGTTGGCCCGTGAATTGGCGAGCCAGTTTCCGACGAACGGACCGTGATCGTCGGCGATGGGAGAATCCCTCGGCTCCATCTCGAGCACCACTCTTCCTTGCTGTACCATCCACTCTGCCAGTACCGCGGTCGACGTCATCAACCGGGTGTGATCCCTCGCGAGAAGCACTGCCGGCCTTCGTTCCGCCGAGGAGGGGATGTACAGTGTGGCATCGATGTCGACTCCGGGCTCGCTCTCAAATGTCAAGTGCTGAAGGCGGCCTTCGGGGATGCTCGCCTCGTCCAGGACGTGTGACTGCGGGACGGAGCCATCGGTTGGAATCGCAAGACGACGGAGTTCCGCCAGCAGCTCCGGTATGCTCTCCTCTCGCTTTTTGGCCTGGAAGTCGTCGCGGAGGATTTGGTATACCTTCCGGCTTCCTGGCTCGCTCTCGACGTGACCGCTCGAAGTCACTTGCAGCTCTGAATTGGTATAGAGCCTTACCGGCTGCTCGTGGTAATCGCCCTGGCCGTCCTTGAGCCAGCGAATCATCCACTGATAGATCGCTTCGCGGCTTACGAGTGGCACGCCATGCCGTCCCGGTCCAACGAAAAGGCCGATCCTGTCGCGGGCGCCGTACAGCGCGTACCATTTCTCAGCTTCCTCGTAAACGAGCTGGGCTCCCGGAGGTGTGAAGTAATCCCCTTCGGTCGCTTCGATCAGCCACGGAGTGGGAGCGGATAGTTCGACGAAATCGGCGGTGTCCAATCCGCTCGCCAGAAATCTGGGAAAGGTCATGTCGGGATCGGGATCGGGACCGCTGAACAACAACCGGTAGGAATTGGGGTAACAGGCCGGAACAACGGCTTTCAGCCTTGAGTCCAGAGCCCCCAGAAAAGTTGTCAGGGCGCCGCCTCCTGAACAGCCCGCGGCGCCCATGCGGCTCGAGTCCACATCGGGCCGGCTCGCAAGGTAGTCGAGGGACCGCATCGCGTCCCAGATAAAGAATCGCGCGGAGCTTTCGCCGATGAGGAGCGCCTGGGCACCGAGCTGGATGTGCTCGGGCACGGACCAGCCCGCGAGAGGCCCGTCGAGCTGCCGGCTGTAGGTCTGTTCTCTCTCGCCTTGGGCGATCGGATCAAACGTCAGCGCCACGAAGCCCTTCAAGGCGAGGTTCGCTGCTATTCTCTGATCCTCGGGCTTGCCCTCCTGCGTGTGCCCGGCCTGCAAAAGGACCGCAGGGTATCGGCCCGCGCCGTTCGGACGATTCGGACGATAGAGATTCGCAGTGACGTACAAGCCGGGCAGGCTTTCGTAGAGCACCTTTTCGACGGTGTAGGAATCGCTCTGCAGCCGCCCAGTGACTTTGGCGTTTAACGGCCCTTTGTAGTCGGGCAGTCCGCCCAGCAGTTCCAGCAGCTTCTTGCGAACAGCCTGTTTCCGGCGCTCAGCATCGGTGACCGTTTGAATCTGGTTGATCACCGCCGTACGTTCATCGAGCTCCTGCTGGGCAGTCGCATCCATCCACTGCAGCAGCGGATCCCGAGTCGCTTCCTGTCCCGATAACCGCAGCGGTTGGCAGAAGCAGGCAACCATGATGAGGCAGAGGGCAAGCGCGTTTGCCTTGGGCTTGATCATCTCAGGCGATTCCGTCGCGGAGAACCCTCGGCGCTGCCAGGAGTGATGGCTCGATCGCCCGCCGAATGGAAACATTACACCCTACGGCGCCGGGAGACAACGGAGACGAACGCCCGCTGCTCGCATCGTCAAGGCCGACGTTGCTTGGGAACCGGCTCTTCAGTATGATACGCGCCTGCGCCGATCGCGGGACGGTGACCTGGGGCTCGAGACTGACGCCGAAGACGCAAGGGCGCAAGGAGGAATCATCCGTGAGAACAATTTCGAGAAGGCAGTTTCTTGCTGCGAGTACGATGGGCGCGGCGGCCGCGACGTACCTGATGCGGGGCGGTTCAGAGCTTCGAGCGAACCCGCTCGGGTTTCCGCTCGGGTGCCAGACGTGGCCTTTCCGCGAGACGATCGGCAGCGATTTCGACGGCACACTGCGGCGGATTGCCTCCGATGGTTACCAGACCATCGAGATGTGCTCACCTCCCGGCTACGAGCGTTATGGCTTTGGACCACTGGCAAGCCTGAAGGGCTCCGAAATGCGCGCCAAGATTCAGGCTGCCGGGTTGCAGTGTGAAAGCTGCCACTTCGGGTTCACCGAACTGAAGGAACATATGGATGAACGTGTCGCCTGGGCTCACGAGCTTGGCTTGAAGCAGATGATCATCTCGACCTTCGCCTTGCCCAAGGGTGCCACTATGGCGGACTGGATGCAGGCTGCGGGCGACGCCAACAAACTGGGCGGGCGGGCACATGAGGCGGGGATCCAACTGGGCTTCCACAATCACGACTTCGAATTCCAGAAGATCGACGGAAACCTGATTTACGACAAGCTGATGGGCGCCTTCGACCCGGCAGCGGTGAAAATGCAGTTTCAAGTCGAGGTGGTGCGCCTCGGCTACAAGGCCGCGGACTACTTCGAAAAATACCCGGGCCGGTTCGTCTCTATTCACCTGTCGGACTGGTCCGCCGCCGACCCCGACGGAAAGGAAGTTCCGCTGGGCCAGGGCGTGGTGGACTGGAAGAAGACGTTCGCCGCGGCCAGGACCGGCGGGGTGAAGAATTACTTCTTGGAGATGGAGCCCGCCAACATGAAGGCGAGTTTAGCCTACGTGCATGGGCTAAGCTGACCAGACGATAAGTGGCTGGAGTCAGCGTGGACAGCGGGAAGGCTGGCGTGCCGAATCGCGTTTCAGGCGAGTTGCGCGATCCAGTCGATCATCTGCCGCTGCCGGTCCTCCATAAAGCGGTTGAAGTCCACGGGCGTCTCGAGCCGCAAGGCTTCAGCTTGTCCCAGGAGTTCATAGACGCTTCTTGCCTGCTCCACTTCGCTCCGCACCGCCTCCACAGGCGCATAGCGATCAAGCGTCGGAGCCACAATCAGCGCAGAGCGCGGAGCCACCAGCGCCAGGACGCGATCGTAATCGAAAGGCAGCCGCGCTTCTTCGCCCGCAAAGAAGCCGAGCCGCGGAAGCAATCCGTGCAATTGGGAATAGTGGAGCACGCCTTCCGTTCCGTCTTCCGGAGCCGTATGTTGCAGCGGGTCGACGCAGCACACTGCCCCGACGGCCTTCACGCGCTCGTCCAGCGCCGCCGTGACCAGACCCAACTTGCCGCCGAGGGCATAACCGGCCAGGACGATCCTCGAGCGATCGATTATCTCCAGGGTCGAAAGAGCATCAATGGCCGCTCGCGTGTCGCTGACCATCTTGCCCATGAGGGACCACCTTGGATACTGCTCGTAGAAACGGCGCACGTCGGGGCCACGCGTGCCAAACGCGAGCTGGTCGAAGGCCAGAATCGCGAAGCCTTTACCGATCAGGGAATCGAATGCCGCATCCACCCAACGGGAGTAGCCGGTGGCATAGGCATACGGGTGCAGCCAGACGACCACGGGCAGCGGGCCCGCCGGCCGTTGTCCGCTCGATCCCGACGGGTAATAGAGATCGGCTCTCAGGCCGTCCCCATACGGGACAACCGCCGTACCGGTGTTGGGCCGCTTCAGCGGTCTGCCAAAAAGCATCGCCAGCGGACTGTCCCCGGGAGGATGAATCCACCAGACGTCCTCACGAGCAGGGAGCGTCTTCACTCCGGCGAAGGGCAGGCCCGGCGGCTCCTCTCCCAGGGCCCACACAATCTCTTTGCGAATTTGTTCCTTCTGTAGGGACCAGGATGCGGGATCGCGCGGTACAAAATCTTTCAGTGACCTGCGCGGATACTGCAGAGGATCGATACGCTCCCCCGACGTTTTCAGCCAGCCTTCGAAACTGTAGCCATTGACCCACGTCTCCGATTTCGGATAGTGGCGGCGGCCGAAAACGGAATCAAGGAAATCGACGTAATTCTCCACGCGATTGGGAATAAAGTCGTGCTCGCCCGGCCGGAGGTGGAGTTGCACATTCTCCTCGCGGCCGAGGAACCGGTAGACGCTCAGCGCCGATCGATAGGCCTGCTCGTAGCCGAAGCAGTTGCCTTCGTGCTCGCTGTAGGCGGCGTACATCATGAGGCCGCGCGGCGCGACCAGAGCCAGCAGGTGATTCTGGTCAACCGGAAGCTTGTCTTCCCTTCCGGCAAAGAAGCGCAATCGGGGATGAAACCAGTGGGTGTTGTGCGGGCCGCCGGTGATAGACTCGATGCTTCCGGTGCCCCAAAAATCAAGGTTGCAATAGCGCCAGGGAAGGCACTCGCCGGTGGTGCCGCTCGAACCCACTACGGCTGCGATTCTCTCGTCAAAAGCCGCCGCCAGCAGCGCCTGCTTGCTGTTGCGGGAGTGTCCGGTTATTCCGATTTTGGAACTGTCCACTTCGGGCAAGGTACAAAGATAATCGACGGCGCGCATCGCGGCCCACGCCCATCGCGCGATGCAGGCGAAGTCATAGTCGGGATAGACGTCGATGAATCTGTCCGAATCGTCGGTGACACCGAAACGAGGATCGGTCGCGTCGTACGTACACGCGAGATAACCCCGCCGAATGGCAGGATGAATCCAGCCAGAGCTCCTGGGCTGGTTCGTCAGAAAGACCGGAAATGGCGGCTTGCCCTCCGGAATGAACAGGTGCACGTTCAGCGCTCCGCGATGCTCCAGACCGAATTCCAGGCGGACGTCCCTCAGGGTGACGCGTCCCTCGCGGCGCGTCTCCTCAACGACGGCACGGAGGTTGTCAGGCGCGGGAGGCATTTTCCCGTACACCCAATGCTCCATCTCGGAGCGGATCCACTGCCTTTGCTGTGCCCATTGCTCCAGGGTCGTGATCGGCGTGTACTGGCCTCCTTCGAGCCGCACCAGCGGGTCAGGCAGGAGATTGCTCGCCGGCATGGACTCAAAGTCGGGCGGAAGTTCCCCGGTGCGCGCGAGCCACGCTTCCCAGTTCTTGTCACCTCCGTTCATGCGGCCCGTAAGTTCGCTGGCGGTGGTTCGAGGCAGAATCTGCTGCAAAGTCTCGAGGTAATGCCTCCGTCTTTCGAGCGCAGCATCAGGCTGGTTCAATCCAGCTGGCGGCCCGACGGTTGTCGGCCTCGAAGCACCCGCCATGCTCAGGCCCGTCAGCGAGGCCAGGCTTACGGCTCCGCACTCGATGAACTCCCGCCGGTTCAGGTTTCGATCGTTTGTCATGAGTTCGCTCCGCA
>JASHQD010000322.1 GCA_030037755.1 Terriglobia bacterium | reverse complement strand
TCCAACCGGACGGCGGCGGCCGAGCACGGTCTGAAATGTCCTATCCTCCTCATCAAGAGCGACGAGACGCCGGCGCCGTTCCGCCGTCGTGGCACACCGGTAGCCTATCTTCTGAACGAGCAGGCGCGGATCGACGCGCCCTTCGCCAGCGGCGCCGACCGCGTGCTGGCGTTGGCAAAGGCCCTCGCTGCCGACGGGTCAAGGGCGCCGCGGTAGTCGACGGCCGGCCACGCGAACAGCCAGCCGGACGCGGCGGCGAAGACCGCTCATCATCAGGTCAAGCTGCCGGGATTACCGGCCAGGAAGGCAGCGGGTCTCGGCGACCTCATCAAGCGCCTGACCTCGGCCTTCGGGATCAAGCCGTGTGTCGGATGCGAGCGCCGCGCCGCGCTGCTCAATCGGTGGCTGAGCTTTTCTGGCCCGTCCGGGGATGGACTCAAGGCCGGCGAGCGCGCGCCGGATTTCAACCTGCCTGACCTCAGAGGGCGCATGATCGGCCTTGAGAAATACCGCGGCCGGCGCGTGCTGCTGGTCTTCAGCGATCCGCAGTGTGGGCCCTGCGACGAACTCGCGCCGGACCTGGTCCGCGTGCATCGGCAGCATCAGAACAACGGTTTGGCGGTCGTGCTCGTCGGACGCGGGAGGGCGGAGGAGAACCGGCGCAAGGCGGAGCTGCACGGTTTCGAATTCCCGGTGGTCGTTCAGCCGAAATGGAAGCTCTCGAAGGCGTACGGAATCCTTGCCACTCCAGCCGCCTTTCTGATCGGCACCGATGGCGCGATTGCCAGGGACGCAGCAATCGGGAAAGACGCTGTATTGGCCCTCGCCCAGGACGGGTCGGAGCGGTAGCCAGGGAGGTGTAAGGTGAGCGTTCTTTTTGACGACATCTCGCGGATCATTGCCAGCCCGATTCCCCGGCGGCGGGCCATGCGATTGCTTGGCCAGGCAATTGGCGGGGCCGTCGTCGCCTCGTGGGGATTGGGCCGGACGTCACGCGCTTTCGGGGCTCAAAACTCGGCGGCTCCGCTCAACTGTTCCAAAGGGCAGTCATCCTGCGGAAACGGATCCTGCGGCTACACCTGTTGCCCTTCCGGTGAGGCCTGTTGCACGGACGGCAGCAAAGCCTATTGCTGCAGCTCGGGTTCCACTTGTTGCAAGGGACAGTGCTGCGGGAAGGGCGAGACCTGCTGCGGATCGACATGCTGTCCCTCGGGTCAGACATGCTGCAATGGCGCGTGCTGCCCTCAAGGCGGGACGTGCTGCAACGGCACAACGTGCTGCAGCGGTGCGAACACGGTCTGCTGCGGCACGACCTCCAAACCACTCTGCTGCAACTGCGGAGAGGTCTGCTGCAGCGGCAAATGCTGCGAGAAGGGACCGTCTCCCAACAATCCGTGCTACAACGCTCGCTGCTGACGAAGCTCGCGGCATGAACGTCGGGTCCACTCAAATTGAAATCTCGCTCGCAAGCCGCGGGCGTCGTCTCCTCTTTCTCACCGCGGTCGGATTTGTTGGGCTGTTGCTGGCGGCAGAGACTGTACTGGCCGGCTTCGTCCTGTCATTTGACTCGCCGTCGCAGGCTCGTTGGCTCCTCCGCTTTGACTCCTCCGATCCGCAGCTTCAGTATCAGTTGGGACGAACCTACGAAGACAGCGATCGCGCCGAAAGCGTCTACTACTTGCGACAGGCGACTGCTCTCAGTCCGTCCAGCCGGCGCTATTGGACGCACCTCGGCGACGATTGCGAATCGCTCGGCGACACCCAATGCGCCGATCAGGCTTGGGATCGCCTGCTGGCGCTTTGTCCTATGGTTCCGCTCTACCACTGGACTGCCGCGCAATCCTATTTGCGGGCGAATCGCCTCGATGATTCCTTTGCACAATTCCGAACCCTCGTGCAGCTCGACCCTGCCGATTACGCCGTCGCGTCCTGGAATTCGCTGCGAGCTGCGGCCGATCCCGATCGCATCTTCGATCAAGTGGCGCGTTTCTCCAGCCCGGCCGTACAGGCGGGCTACGTCGATTTCCTTGCCGCAAGAGGCGATTCCGAGGCCGATGCCGCCTATCGAATCTGGAAGCGCGTGGCGGAAACTTCAGGCGGATTTCCCCTTTCGGCGGCCCAGCCCTATCTCGAACGCCTGATCGGCGATCAGCGATTTGCCGAAGCCATCGGTGTGTGGCAAGACCTCGAGCGCCTGGGAATAGTGAAGGCGGCCGGCAGCGACGCCGCCGAAAATGCCGTCTTCAATGGCGACTTCGAGCAGTTCCCATTGAACGCGGGATTCGACTGGCGCTGGTCGGATCGCCTGAGTTATCTCGCCGTGGACTTCTCGGCGCCCGCCGCCTATCACGGCTCGCGTTGCCTGCGCATCGACTTCGCGGCCAGCCGCAATCTGGAATACGAGCCGGTCTATCAGATCGTGCCGCTCGAGGCGAAGCATACCTATCGGATGACGGCTTACGTGCGGTCCGACGACATCACGTCCGACACCGGACCTTTCCTGCGTGTCAGCGACACTGCCCAGCCAGCTTCCTTTCGTGACGCCTTGAGCGAGACAACGGTGGGAACAACCTCGTGGCATCCCGTGCATGCCTACTTCACAACCGGCCCCGAAACGCAGGCTGTGCGACTGTCCGTCTGGCGCCCGCTGGGTCGCGTCTTTCCAACCGAGATCTCCGGGAGCTTCTGGCTGGACGCGGTGTCGATTGAGATGGTCGATCCGGAGGCTCTCCGCCGTCAGTAGTCCGTTGTTGTCCGTTGTTCGTAGATCGTCGTTCCTCGGCATTCGAGCAACTGACGACTGACGATTAACGACTGACCGGGGACCAACGATTAGGAACGTGCCACCAATTTCTCTGTCGGCGGAAACGCTCGAAACGCAAGCAGAGCCCGAGAGCCTGTCGCCGGAAAATCGGCAATCGGCAATCGGCAATCGTCAATTCGACATCGCGCGCCTCTTGCTGATTCTCACCCTGTTCGCGGCGCCCTGGGCGTTCGGCGCCGTGGGACCGTGGGCGCAGACGGCCCTCGCCTTTTCAGCTTGCGCGATCCTCTTCCTATGGGCGCTCGGATGCGCGCGCCAGGGTGTGGTGCAGCTGACGTGGTCGCCGCTTTACATTCCGCTGGGGTTGTTCTTCCTGCTCGGCGTGGTGCAGTACTCGACACGGCTGACGCTCGATCAATCGGAGACGCGTCAGGCCCTGGTGCTGCTCGGCGCGGACCTGCTGTTCTTTTTTCTCGCCGTTCAGCTCTTCGCGAACGCAAGCACCGCCACGTGGCGCGCGTTCGGATTCATGGTGCTTCTGCTCGGAGCGTCCTTGGGATTGTTTGCCATGCTGCAATTCGCCGCCGGCGAGCAACGGATTTACGGCCAGGTGGACACACCCGGTAATCTGCTCTTCGGCCCGTACGTAAATCCGAACCACTTCGCGGGCCTTATGGAGATGCTGATCCCAGTGGGCGTGCTCTCCATTGCCGCGCGCTCGCGGAAAACATCGTTGTCGCTGCTTCTATGGCTCGGCGTGGGTGCGGCCATCATGGTTGCGGCACTGTTGCTTTCAGGATCGCGCGGCGGGTTGCTGGCGCTTGGAGCAGAAATCATCGTCGCGCTTGGCGTCGGGAGGCGGGAACGGGGCGTCGGGAGTCGGGAGCCGGGCCCGGACAATAGGGAGCGGCGAGCAGGTAACACGGAGTCAGACCCGGCTGGCCCCTACTCCCGATTCCCTGTTTCCTATTTCCCACTCCGGAAGGCCACCACCCGGCGCCCGCCACCCGACTCCCGCTTCAACCTCGCTGCCGCCCTTGCCACCGCCGTCCTCGGGACCGTGCTGCTGTTCACCTGGATCGATCCTGGGGTGGTGGCGCAGAAGTTGAGCCTGATTGTG
>JASHQD010000321.1 GCA_030037755.1 Terriglobia bacterium | reverse complement strand
GCGCCCGTTTCGCAAGGCGGCCGAGGTGAGCCCGGCATCGCCGCAGATGCAGTACAACCTCGCCGTTGCCTGCTTCCGTCTGAAGCGCTACGACGAAGCCCGGACGGCGCTCACGCACGCCGTCCAGCAGTGGCCCGATCTTTTTCAATTGAACGCGCTGCTCGGGGTTGTTCTCTACCGGTTGGGCGACCTCCCCGGCGCTTACGCGACGCTGGGACACGCTCACGCGCTGAATCCTCAGGATCATGACACGGGCGCGTTCCTGTACGAGGTCTCGCTTGTCCTCGCGGACGAGCGCGTGGCGCAAGAGCAATTCACGCCCGCGTTGCAGTGTCTGAAGACTGCCGCCGGGCTCCGGCCCGAGGATGCCGATCCCCACGCCCGCATGGCGGACGTTTACGCGTCGCTTGGCCAGTCTGCACAGGCGCAGCAGGAGCGTCAGGAGGCCCAGCGGCTTCAGGCGGCCGATTCAAATTGAAGCTGCGCTCTTGATGCATTGCGCACGAGCTTAAGACGTTCTTGACAGGAGGGGTGAATGATACGCAATTCGTCGCTGACGCGCCTTGTTATGCTGAGCCTGTTCTTTCTCGGCGCCGGCTCACGGCTGTTTGCGCAATCCACGGCCACTTTTTTCGGCACGGTCACCGATGCCACGGGCGGAGCGCTCGCAGGCGCGACGGTCACCATAACCTCGCAGGACACAGGTGCGGCGCGCACTTTCAAGACTGACACCGACGGTACCTACCGTGTGCCCTTCCTCCCCATCGGCCGTTATACGATTACGGTGGAATACACCGGGTTCCAGGAAGGCGCGCAGAAGGATCTGAACCTGCAGGTCGACGAGAACCGCGAGGTGGACTTTACCCTGGCCACGGGCGCGGTTCACCAGCAGGTGGAAGTTTCAGCAAACGCTGTGGCGGTCGAGACGGCCAATCCCACCCTCGGCCAGGTGATCAACTCGCAGCAGGTGGCCGAGCTCCCTCTGAACGGGCGCGACTTCGTTCAACTCGCCACGCTCGCGCCCGGAACGGTTAAAGAGACCAACCCGAGCAGCTTCTTCAACGGCGGCGCCAGCAGCGAAGTCTCTATTCGCGGATCGTTCTCGCTTTCGGTGGGCGGATCGCGCGCCAACAGCACGGACTGGCTTTTCGACGGCGTCGACAATAACGAACTCACGGCAGGCGGCATCGCCATTTTACCGTCGATCGACGCCATCGACCAGTTCAAGGTCCTCACCAATTCTTACTCGGCCGAGTACGGCACCCGCGGCGGGCCCACCGTGCTGATCACGACAAAGTCCGGCACCAACGACTTCCACGGCACCTTGTTTGAGTACCTGCGCAACACGGACTTGGACGCGCGCAGCTTCTTTGACGTTAATCGCGCCCAGTTCAATGAGAACGAGTTTGGAGGGTCGGTGGGCGGGCCGATCAAGAAGGACAAGACTTTCTTCTTCATCGACTACCAGGGCCGGAAGCTGCGTCAGGGCATCACGACAGTAGGCACCATCCCCACGCCCGCGATGCTTTCCGGTGATTTTTCCGCCGACGAAGCGGCAGGCATCCAGCTTTATAATCCCTACGGCGGCGGCGGCTCGACCCCGTTCAGCGGTGCCGTGTACGGGAGCAACGTCCCCTTCATGTGCGATTCCGGCGGCAATCCCTTGCCGACGAATTCGCAGGGCGAACAGGCTGCCGGAACTGCGTGCGACAAGATTCCCTCGAGCCTCATCGACCCCATCTCGGCCAAGCTTGCGGCTTTGTACCCGGCCCCCAACGTGCCGGGCACGCTGGTTGGGGATTACGTCGCTGCTCCCGCCAAGAAACTCAACGAGGGCGAATTTGACGCCCGGCTCGACCAGAACTTTTCAGCCGAGGATTCGATGTTTGCCCGCTTCAGTTACGACCAGGCCACCGAATTCCAGCCTTCCGGCCTGCCGGGATTCGTCGCGCAGCCTGGCGGGTTTGCCAGCACGCAGCACCTTGACGATCACGGCCGTAACGCGGCACTCTCCGAGACCCACATCTTCTCGCCCACGAGCATCAATCAACTGAACCTCGGCTACAACCGGATCTTCAACCACATTCTTTCGTATGGCAGCGGCAGTTGCGAGTCCAACGCCCTGGGTATTCCGGGCGCGAATCTCGGCGGCCTCAGTTGCGGGTTGACCGACGTCGACTTCGGGACCGAGATCTGGGGGCTGGGCGATCGAGGCTATGCGCCTTTCCAGGGCGGCACCAACGTTTTCTTTATAGGCGACTCTTTCGACGCCATCCGCGGCAATCACGAACTGAAGTTCGGCGGAGAGTTTCGTGACAATCAGCTCAACGTGACCGCTATTGGATTCCAGGACGGCTTCTGGGTGTTCGCGCCCGTGTTCAGCGCCTGCTCTGGCACGGACTGCCCTGTTTCGCCGAGCGGAGTACCACTGCCTTCGGGTGACACCATTGCCGATTTCATGTTGGGCCTGCCGGTTTACAGCGAGCACGATACCTTGTTCACCGGCACGCCTACGGGACGCCGCTGGAAGCTCTACCGCCCCTACGTTCAGGATAATTGGCGCGCCACCCCCAACCTGACGCTGAACCTGGGTGTGGGATGGGCCTTCCTCACGCCCATCACCGAGGCCTTCAACCGGCAGTCGAATTTTGACTTCACCAACGGCACGTTCCTGGTGGCTGGCCAGAACGGCGTGTCACCCTCCATCGGAATCTCGACTTACAAATGGGACCTTGAGCCGCGCGTCGGATTCGCCTGGAGCCCGCGCGGCAATCGCAAGACTGCCATCCGCGGCGGCTACGCGATCTTCCATGATTCGTCGTGGAACATGGGAGGGCAGGGGTTGTGGCAGAATCCGCCATATTTCGGAGCTTTGACTCCCGCCTTCGGAACCAGCATTTCGCAGGGCTTCACTCCGGAACTCACTCCGCCCACCAGTCCCTCGGAGTATGGAGGGGCGATCGAGACCATGAATCTGGGCTTCCGGCCGGGCATGGTGCAGCAGTTCAATCTCAACGTTGAACGTCAGATTCCGGGCGACGTTGTGGTGACCGTGGGATACGCCGGGGCGCGCAGCGCGCACCTGCTGGAGTATGGCCAGAATCTTGATGTCGCGTCGCCTACTGCCTGTGGAACGGTGCCCGGCTACACTTTCGGCTGCGGGATTGCCGCTGAGCCATGGCCCACCAACCCTTTGAACCCGGCGACATCCATTTCGGACATCTATGCCAACTTTGACAACGGCAACTCGCGCTACGACGCGCTTGAGGTGAAAGCCGAAACGCGGAGCGCCCGGCATGGACTTTACGCCCTGATCGGCTACACGTACTCGAAAAACTTCGATAATGGCCTTTCGGACGGGCTCGGCAGCACCATCGGCGCCATGTATTATCCGCTGCCGGGCGCCTCGCAGGCTGACAAGGCCCTCTCGCAGATCGATCTTACCCACAACTTTACCGCCAGCGTCGTTTACCAGTTGCCCTTCGGACACGGCCGGCAATTCGGCTCGAATTGGACCGGGGTGGAGAATGCCATCCTGGGCGGTTGGGAAGCCAACGTCATCGAGCACGTCACTTCGGGCTTTCCACTGTTCATCGTCGACAGCTCGAACAGCTCGGGCGTGGCGTTCTACAACGACGGCAACAGCTGGAACCGTCCGGACCGGGTCTGCAACGGCGCCATCAGCAACTGGACCCCGCAGGAATTCGTCAACCCGTCCTGCTTTGTTCAGCCGGCTGACGGCGAGCTCGGAAACGCGGACCGCACGCCGTTGTTCGGCCCGTCGTTCATCAACACCGACTTCTCGGCCATCAAGAACTTTCCGCTTCCTTTCCGGGAGGGAACCACGCTCCAGTTCCGTGCGGAGTTCTTCAATATCTTCAACACGCCGCAGTTCGGAATTCCCGGCGTGGATATTGGATCTCCGGGTTTCGGCCAGATCACCAACACGGTGAACAATCCCCGGCTGATTCAGTTTGCGTTGAAGCTGATCTTCTAAGCCTGGGGCGCTGTAGCGGCGGTGTCCTCACCGCCGCCGCGGCGCTGAGGACACCGTCGCTACAGCACGCGCAAGAAGGCATCGAGCTCGGCGCGCGTGGGCGCTGACGCCTGTGCGCCGAGCTTGGTGACGGAGAGCGCCGCGGCCGCGTTCGCAAACCGGCAAGCTGCGGCGAGATCGAGACCCTCCCCGAGACCCACCGCGAGTCCCGCATTGAACTCGTCGCCTGCAGCCGTGGTGTCGACGGCCTTCACTCTCGGCGCCGGAATCAACTGCGAGTCCTGCTCGACCAGCAGGCACCCTTGCTCTCCCAGCTTGACGATCACCGTGCGCGCCTGCCGGTCCTGCAGCTTGCTCGCGATTTCCAAAGCCTGCTCGGGATTGAGCTGGCTGGGCGCGAGACCGGCCAGAATCGCCGCCTCGGTCTCGTTCGGCGTGATGATATCGGCGAGCGCGAAGAGCTCATCCGGCACGGTGCGCGCGGGCGCTGGATCGAGGATCACCCGGGCTCCGGCGCGGCGCGCCGCCCTGGCCGCCGCGAGCACCGTCGGCAGCGGATTCTCGAGCTGCAGCAGCACCCACGCTGCGCCTTCGAGGTGGTGCGCTGCGCGGTCGACGTCCTCCGGCGAGAAGCGATCGTTCGCGCCAGGCACGATGATGATCGAGTTGTGCCCGTCATCTCCGACGAAGATTAACGCCATGCCGCTCGTCCCTTCGACACTCAACAATCCCTCGGCATCGCAACCTGCCTGCTGCAGATTGGCCCGCATGGCGCGCCCGAAATCGTCGCTGCCC
>JASHQD010000320.1 GCA_030037755.1 Terriglobia bacterium | reverse complement strand
GCCCGGACCTGGTCAGCAAGCCGGTCTTTTCCACGAACCGCAGTGTGCGCGAGGACTATTTTGGCCTGGGCGCGAATAACGCCTCGCTCTTCAGTATTCCTATTGGTGTGCCGGGCGGGACCGGACCGAATCAAGGCACGTGGGGAACGCTCGGACGCGACACGTTCCGCGGTCCGGGGTATCAGGACTACGACATTGCGCTTATCAAAGATACCCCGGTCGGTCACCGCGGCAACTCAGAACTGGGCGATCTGCAGTTCCGAGCGGAATTCTTCAACGTGTTTAATCTCGTGAACTTCGGCCTGCCCAATAATATCGTGCGCGGCAGCGGGTTCGGGATCATCAGCAAGACCAACGGAACGTCACGGCAGATCCAGTTTTCGCTGAAGCTGATCTACTAAGCGGGCACGCTGTAGCGGCGCTGTCCTCACTGCCGAAACAACCTCCATCCCATCCGCGGTGAAGAGGCCGCCGCTTGGAGGGCGCGTAGGGACATTGTAAACGTCAGAAAGGCGCGAGAGGTTTTGCATCTTTATCCGGACGATGAGCCTGCTCCAGCCTGATGGACTAATCTCCACCATTTCGACTGAAAGTCGTCTTTGGGGTAGCACTTACGTCGCAGTGGGAGGAACCAGCTACCGCGAGCGGCGGATGCCGTGTCACCGACTGTAGCGAATGCCCTTAGTACCGTCCAAGAGGGGAGGACTCTACGTCGAATTTAGGACAACCTCCTCCCAGGGAAACAGGATTTGGTCAAAAGCGATATATTAGAACGTGAACCCAAGCAGAACTTGTATCATCTGACGAACGAGGTTCGTATCACCATTGAAGGACGGCCATGGAGTTCTCTTACAGGTTGATGGATCGACCCCGAGGCCTTGGTGCGCGCGGGGAGACGGCTTTCGCCGTACTGGGCGGGGTCGCCCTGCTGATTCTGGGCTTAGGCGGATGCTCGAAAGGGACGCCCCAAGGCGGCGCTCAGGCAGCGCAAATGGCGCAAATGCCGCCGGTGCCGGTGACGGTCGGTAAAGCGACGCGCCGAACGGTGCCGGTGCGGATCACCGTGATCGGCAACGGCGAGGCCTACACCACGGTGAACGTGAAGGCGCAGGTGGACGGACTGCTGCAGCGAGTGGATTTTCGCGAGGGGCAGGACGTGGAGCAGGGCCAGGAGCTGTTCGCCATCGATTCGGCGCCGTTTGAGGCGGCGCTGGACCAGTCGGAAGCGACTCTGGCGCGCGATCAGGCTCAGTTAAAGAATGCTCAGGGACAATTAGAACGGAATACCGCGCTCTTTAAACAGGGCATTATTTCGACCGATCAGGAAGAGACTTTCCGCACCAACCAGGCGGCCCTGGAGGCTACCGTCAAGGCGGATCAGGCTGCGATCGAGAACGCTAAAATCCAACTTGGCTATTGCGTGATTCGTTCGCCGATCAGCGGCCGTACGGGAAGCCTCGCGATCAAAATGGGCAACCTGGTGAAGAATAATGACGCCGCGCTGGTGACGATCAACCAGATCAGCCCGCTCTACGTGGATTTCTCCGTACCTGAGCAGTATCTGGACGAAATCAAGGGCCGATTCGCGGCAGGCGCGATGCCCGTGACCGCGGCGATTCCTCAGGACCTGCCGCATCCCGAAGCCGGGACGCTGGCGTTCATCAACAACACGGTCGATGCCACCACCGGCACGGTCATGATGAAAGCGGCGTTTCCAAACGAAGGCAAGCGGTTATGGCCCGGCCAATTCGTGAACGTCACGCTGACGCTGCAGTCGTTGCCGAACGTGGTCGTGGTCCCAAGCCAGGCCGTTCAAACTGGCCAGAACGGAAAGTACATTTTTGTCGTCAAAGCGGATAACTCGGTGGAGATGCGCCCTGTTATCGCGGGCGTGACGGATGCCGGGGACACGGTGATCGAACAAGGCGTTTCGGAGGGCGACACCGTGGTGACCGACGGCCAGTTGATGTTGATGCCGGGCGGGCACGTGATGATTAGAAAAAGTTGAGAGTCAAGAGTTGAGAGTTGAGAGTAACGGGTTCTTAACTCTCGACTCTCAACTGTCGACTGTCAACTTTTGACGAATCAGGGATCCGCCGCGAGGCTCGAACATGACTCTCCCCGAACTTTGCATCCGCCGCCCGGTGATGACCACGCTTTTTATGGGCGCGATCCTGCTTTTCGGGATCATGGGGTACCGCGCCCTGCCGGTCAGCGATCTGCCGACTGTCGACTATCCGACCATCCAGGTGAGCGCCTCGCTGCCCGGCGCGAGCCCCGACACGATGGCCTCCGCCGTGGCGACCCCGCTTGAGCGGCAATTCTCAACGATCGCCGGCCTCGACTCCATGAGTTCGGTGAATACTCAGGGAGCCACTTCGGTCACCTTGCAGTTCGACCTCAGCCGCAATATCGACGCTGCCGCACAGGACGTACAGGCCGCGATCTCCGCCGTCGAGGGCCAGCTTCCTTCGGGAATGCCCAGCCCGCCTTCCTACCAGAAGGTGAATCCCGCGGACCAGCCGATCATTTATATGGCGGTCAGTTCCGCCACGCTGCCGCTCTCGACCGTGGACCGCTACGGGAACACGCTGATGGCGCAGCGGATCTCGATGGTTAGCGGCGTAGCCCAGGTGCAGGTCTTCGGCGCGCAAAAATACGCGGTGCGGGTGCAACTGGATCCCAAGGCCATGGCGGCCTATCACGTCGGCATCGACGAGGTGACGAACGCCGTGCAGCAGGCCAACGTTAACCTGCCCACGGGCTTGTTGACGGGTGCGCACAAGGCGTTCACCGTGCAGGCCACCGGCCAACTTTTGGACGCCGCCGCCTACCGGCCGCTCATCGTGGCGTATCGCAACGGTTCGCCGGTGCGGCTGGAGGAACTGGGCAACATCATCGACAGCGTTCAGAACGACAAGGTCATCAACTGGTTCAATAGCGTGCAGTCCGAGGTCCTGGCGATCCGGCGCCAGCCCGGGACCAACACCGTCGAGGTGGTGGACAACATCAAGAAGCTGCTGCCGAGTTTCCGGGAGGAGATTCCGGCTTCAGTGGCGATGAACATTCTGTACGACCGGTCGGAGACCATTCGCGACTCCGTGCACGACGTGAAGTTCACCCTGTATCTCA
>JASHQD010000319.1 GCA_030037755.1 Terriglobia bacterium | reverse complement strand
GATCGGCGGCGGGCAGCTCGTAAGGAATGCCGGCGAAGAAAAGGATCTGACCTTCCTCGAGCCGGGCGCAATACCCCCGCGAGCGCTCGCCAGGATTCGCGGGCACGGTCCAGCCCGCCGCGGTGTAATCGGTCACTTCAACCAAGCCGTGATTTCTCCTCTCATGCGTTCGCCTGAGGCGAGTCTATGAAGCGATGTCGAGTGGTGTCAAGCCGCCTTGTCAGTGGCACCGGCAAGAGTGCCTGTGCCACTGAATTCCGCCCCTACGTCAAATCAAACCGGCACTGGCGGTATAATCGAAGAGGAGGCGTAAGCATGTCGCTGCTTCGCGAACAAGACGCTATTGAAGTCCGGGAACGCCTGAAGGCGATGACCTCGCCGGTTCGCCTGGTGCATTTCACGCAGGAACTGAATCTCGATTACGGACGTGAGACCAAGCAGCTTCTCGAAGAGCTGTCGGGACTCTCGGACCAGCTCAAGCTCGAGGTCCACAATTTCCTGCTTGAAAAAGATCAGGCCGCCGAATACGGCGTCGCTATGGTTCCGGCGACGGTGATATGCAACGGCCAGGCCAAGGGAATCCGCTTCTACGGCATGCCGGCGGGATACGAGTTCGCGAATCTGCTGGACGCAATCCTGATGGTTTCACAGAGCGACTCCGGACTGAGCGCCGAGAGCCGCGAGAAGGTCGCCGCCATCACCCAGCCCATCCACCTGCAGGTCTTCGTCACGCCCACCTGACCGCATTGCCCTCGGGCCGTGCGCCTGGCGCAGTCATTTGCCCTGGAGAACGATTTGATCCAGGCGGACTGCATTGAAGCCACCGAGTTCCCCGATCTCTCCAGCCGATTCCGCGTCTACGCCGTCCCCAAGACCATCATCAACGGGGCGGCCTCGATTGAAGGCTCGTTGCCGGAGTCGTTCTTTTTGGAAGAGATTTTGAAAACTCTGCCGGCACAGGAGACAGGCAGCGCGGGAGTCGGCGATACCCCCTAGTACGTAAGAACCGAGTGCAGATCGTAACGCGCGAGCTTGTCTCGGCCCTTCAGGAAAGCCAGCTCGATCAGGAATCCGAGGCCGGCAACATGCCCGCCCAGCGACTCGACCAGTTGTGCCACGGCCGCAGCGGTACCGCCGGTCGCGAGCAGATCGTCAACGATCAGGATTTCCTGGCCCGCCGTGACCGCGTCGCGGTGGATTTCGAGCGCGTCTTTGCCATACTCCAGGCTGTAGCTGGCGCTGGCGACCGCGGCCGGCAACTTGCGCGGCTTGCGCACCGGAATAAAGCCGGCGTTCAGCCGGTAGGCCACCATGGGCGCGAAGATGAAACCGCGCGCTTCGATTCCGACCACGCGATCGATCCTCCGCCCGACATAGTGGTCCGCCAGCGCATCGACGGCTCGCCGCAGGCCAACGGGATCCTTGAGCAACGTCGTGATGTCATAGAACAAAATGCCCGGTTTGGGATAGTCCGGAACTTCGCGAATCAGCCTTTTGAGATCGTCCACTGCTTCTAACCTCCCAATTCCTCGTGCGAGCTTAAGGCTCAACACAGAGCACACAGAGTTGCAGCACAGAGGACACGGAGAACAGACCCGCGATTACTTCTCTGTGAACTCTGTGAATCCTCCGTGGTCTCTGTGTTGAAAGCCTTTCTCTCGATCTCGCAACGTGCCCGTTCACCAACCACCTTCAATCATGAACATGCCGTAACGCTCGTTGACCGGCTCGTCCGATTCATCCACGGACATTACGCGCGCGCTGCGCGGACCTTCTGCGAGTTGCAGCTTGAGCGAATCGAGCGTCGTAGCGTCGCCGATCGCGTAGACCTCAACCGTCCCATCGGAGCAATTCCGGACATAGCCGCCCACCCCGAGCCGGTTCGCCACGCGCTCGGCAAAGTACCGGAATCCCACGCCCTGGACGATTCCCGAGATACGGTACTTTTTCGCGATGCGTTGCTTTCCTGATCTCATGCGTCGGGAGGGCACAACTCCGGGCGGCTGCGGAACTCGTCCTCAAGCGCAATTCTACATCGCGGGCGAGGGCGGACGCTACGGGCCATTGACAGGAGAGGCTTGGGAAGACTCCACCAGATGACGCAACGCGGCGGGACGATTGGTGATCAGCGCATCGACTCCCAATCCGAGCAGCCGGCGCCAGGCTCTCGGCGACTCTGCGCCCCAAGGCGCCACTTGCAATCCCTGTGCGTGTGCCCGGCGTACGAACTGACTCGTGACCAGCGCGCCGAGAGGCAGCACGACCCGGGCGCCTGCCGATTCTGCCCGCCGGATCGCCAGCAGCGGACGCGTGCAATCGAGGCCCAGCGCGATGCCGTTATCGAGTTCCCGCATGCGCTCAAGAGCCGGCGGATAAAACGAGATGACCACCACTTTATCCGTCAGGCCTGCATCTTGAATCGCCTTCAGCACCTTCTCCTCGATTCCGCTTCGGCCGCGATTGCGCTTGAGTTCCACGTAAGCCACGCAACCGCCCTCCTTCATCCACGCGAGCACCTCAGCCAGCAGCGGAATCCGCTGGCCGCGGAATCGTGCCTTCGCGCGCGCCGGATGCCTCTCGTTGAAGCGCGATCCGGCATCGAGGCGTCGAAGCTCCCTTGAGCTGAGTTCGTCCACACGACCCACTCCGGTCGTGGTCCGGTCCAGCCGCGCGTCATGAATCACCATGGGGACGCCATCCGCGGAGAGCCGGACGTCCAGTTCGATACCGTCGGCGCCCTGGCGCAGCGCGAGATCGAACGCCGCCATCGTGTTTTCAGGCGCTTCGGCGGAAGCTCCACGATGGGCGAGAATCAAAGCGTGCTTTGCGATCGGTTTTGCGGCCCGCTTCAGGGCGGGACGAAGAATGGACATCATGTCGCAGCCGGGACGCTCCCGGCATCGGCGCGGTCCGCACCCGAGGATTGGCCGTGGGATTCCAAAATGTCCTCCACCGCGCCCGAGGCTCCATCGAGCAGGCTGCCGCTCCAGTTCAGACCGGATCGGCGCAGCAAAAAGTCGTCCGGCTTGATCGCCATTTCCTCGCTGGCGGCGAAAGCTGCTTCGGCCGCGAGCAGCGGGCCCTCGCCGGTTGTCGCGGCGGCCGCGTTGGTTCCTGGAATGGGCTCGGCCAGCTCGGGTCGAGTGAGGATGGGCTCGAGCACCGCGCGCCAGCGGCTCCCGTACGTCCGGACGATGCGCTCGGCAACATCGGCACGGACGTGGAACTCGCGCTGCGCCCCATCGACAGAGTGCCGCAGGAAAGCATCGAAAGGTCCCATGTGGCCGCCGGGAAACGGCGCGCGCCGGCTCGATCCGTCGAGACTGGCGCCCAGCCGGGCGGCAACCTGGCGCGCCACCGCCTCGCCCAGCGCGCGGGCTGTGGTCAGCTTCCCGCCACAGATGGTAATCATGTTCGGCGCCCACGGATCCTGGTGCAGACGATACTCGCGCGTGACGGCCGATGGGTTCTTGCTCGATCCATCCAGCACCAGGGCCCGCAATCCGGCCCACGGACACCGCACATCGGCCGCACCAAGCGGCTCCGCGAAGACGCTGTTGGCGGCGCCCAGCAGGTAATCGATATCGGCCTGGTCCGGCGCCACGCTGGCAGGGTCGCCTTCGAAATCGGTGTCTGTGGTTCCGAGCATGGCGCCGCCGTGCCAGGGCCACATGACAAAAATGCGATCTTCCCCGGGGACGGCGGCAAGCAGCGCCAGATTCCCGGTGACCGGCGGCACGACAAAATGCGTGCCCTTGGTCAAGCGCACGGTCCGTGAACCGTCAAAGCGCTTGACGAGAGCGCGGACACGATCCACCCACGGCCCGGCGGCGTTCACAAAGAACCGCCCTGTGATTTCGAACCGCATGCCGCTCAGAGTGTCCTCGACCTCCACGGCCGTAACGCGGTCATCGCTCGACGCGATAGCCCGCACCTCGGCATAATTCGCCACCACCGCGCCATGATCGGCGGCGTC
Organism: Terriglobia bacterium; assembly: GCA_030037755.1. Classification (GTDB taxonomy): domain Bacteria; phylum Acidobacteriota; class Terriglobia; order UBA7540; family UBA7540; genus Gp13-AA77. The sequence goes on along the minus strand of JASHQD010000319.1, from coordinate 3,083 downwards.
GATTACGGTCTCGATCGTCAATCGCGCGTCGTCAGTACCGGAATCGTGATAGAGCGCGGCGGCACGCAATCCGTCGCGCCGCAGGGTCGGCATCAACTCGAAGGCTTGTTCGGCGGTGAGCATCCGATGACGATCTTCGGCGCCAAGATTGCCAAACAGATCGTAGATGTTGAGACCGACCCTGATTTTCGCCGGCGAGAACGACCCGCCGCGGTAGATCGGGAGCAGAAAAGGGAGCGGGCGCGCGAGGTGGGGAGCGAGTGCGAGCAGCCGGCGTCGTTCCTGCCGCGCTTCGCGAACCAGCTTGAAATCGAACTGCTCGAGATACCGCAGTCCGCCATGAATAAGCTTGCTGGACCGGCTGGACGTGCCGCTGGAAAAATCACGCGCTTCGATGAGCGCGACCTTGAGCCCGCCCAGCGCGGCATCGCGCGCCGTAGCCGCGCCGTTGATGCCCCCGCCGATCACGACGAGATCGAATCGCTGCCCGGTCAGTGCTTGAAGATCACGTTTCATGGCGGAGAGAGTCCGAGGGCCAGATTATCACAGCGCGCTTACCCGCTCCACGATCGCGGCGTATTCCTCGAGATAATCAAACCCAGCGAGTGGCTTAAGCTCGATGCTGTCCAGATTGTGGCCGATCTCATCGGCATGATCGGCCGGCCACGCGGGCCAACCTGATCCCCAGCGCTCTGCCGACGATACCGCGACCAGACCGTCGTTATCTTCGCCCGTCACCGATCTGATGTGGTGATGAAATTCGAGGAGGAAAAGGCAAGTAGGCTGAATTCCCGGCCTTCCCTTCCCGGCAATCGAGAAGTAATGAACGCCGGGATGGTCGGGGTAATCGCGATTGAACTCCGCCATACTCGCCGTGTCGAGGTCCGTCAGAGCCTCGGGGTTAATTCCAAGGCGTGAGAGCAGGGCACGAACAATGTCTTGACCGAGCCCGCGGCTGTCGAGAATCGATTCCAGCCCCTTGAACGTGCGATCGAAAGGCTTGCCCGCCAGAAGATCCGCGATGGGCGAACCTTGATGCGGCGAGCCAATGGTAGTGAGTGACGTGATCTTGCCGGAGAGGTCGTTCTCCCGAGTTGTGTTCGGGTTCTTCGGCGACAGCATGAAGCGCGAATCGAGCCCGCCCTGGCTGTGGGCGATGATGTGAGTCCCGGCGTCGGGATCGAGCAAGCCGCGCCTGAATGCTTCCCAGATCTGTCCTCGGAGCTGTTCGCCGCGCTTGCGGATCGTCCCGGTCGCGTCCAGTTGCGGCACCAGGACCTTGCGGGAGGGACTTTCGAGAGACTCCTTGACGCCATTGAAGTACTCCACTCCGAACTTCTCGCGAAACCCTAAAATCCCGTGAACCAGAATGATATTCATGGCACGCTCCTTGAGGGCTGACACTCTGCCGGGGGTCTGCCCACATCATCGCATAATCCGGCTTGGTAGGCCGAGACCGCCGGGCGGCGGCCCGCAGATTGTTGTGGACTCTTTGCGGCAGCGGGAGCATACTCTTCCCGGAAACAGCCAGGATCTCAAGTCGACCGGAGGGGACTTTGATGAGACTGCGGCTGCTTGTGTGTGCCTTTCTCTGCCTGGCCACGTCATGGCCGGGTTCTTCTCTTCTCAGCGCGGACGACGCCGAAGACCACTTCACAGCAGGCATCGGATCAATGGCGCGAGGTGATGTCGGCGGTGCGATCGCGGAGTATCGCAAAGCCATCGAGTTGCGGCCGGATTACGCGGACGCGCATCTCAAGCTCGCCATGGGCTTGTATCTCGAGGGCGATCTGGATGCTGCGATCCCGGAATACCGGCAGGCGCTGCGGCTGAAGACCAACGATGATGCGACGGCCCATGCGGATCTCGGCATCGCGCTGGCCGCCAAGGGCGACATCGAGGGCGCGGCGGCGGAGCAACGGGAATCCATTCGACTCGAGCCGGAGCGGGCCGAGACCCACAACGACCTGGGTATCACGCTTCGTCGCAAAAACGACCTGGAGGGCGCGATCGCGGAGTATCGGGAAGCCTTGCGGCTCAAGCCCGATTATCCCGCAGCGCTCAACAATCTGGGGAACGCGCTGACCGCCAAGGACGACTGGAGCGGAGCGCTGGATCGCTATCGCGACGCGTTGCGCCTGAAGCCGGACTACTCTGACGCTCACAATAACCTCGGGATTGCTCTCATGCACCAGGGAGATCTGAAAGGCGCGGAGGCCGAATACCACACGGCCCTGGGGATTGCGCCGCGCTCGGTTCAGGCGCACTACAATCTCGGGAGGACGCTCCGTGCCGAGGGCGATCTCGACGGCGCCGCGGCAGAGTACCGGCAGGCGATCGATCTCGATCCCGGCTATGCCGACGCCCACAATAATCTCGGCATCGTGCTCGAGCAGCAGTCGAAGTATGAAGCTGCAGCAGCCGAATTCCGCCAGGCGGTTGCGCTTCAGCCGAGCGACTTCGCAGCTCGAAACAATCTGGGGTACGCGCTTGTGGAAGCGGCCCGCTGGGAGGACGCCATCACGGCGATCGATGAATCGCTCCGCATCAGTCCTGACAACCCCGCGGCGCTGGGAAATCTGGGAATGGCGCTGGCCGGCAAGGGCCAGTACGATGCGGCGATTGCGAAGTATCAGCAGGCCTTGCTGCGCGATCCGAACAACGTCACGATCCGCGCGCGACTGGTAGAGGCGCAGGCTCGGATCAGGCAGCACACGAAGGTCGCGCTGAGCATTCCCGGCGAACCGGTCGAGTAAAAGTCGGTGGCCGGTTGGCGGATGCCGGTTTTCGTGCCGTTCGTCGATCGTGGATCGTTGACGCGTCGACGATCAACGAACCGAGATCTACGATCTATCAGGTCTCAAAGGAACCAACGACCACGAACCGGCAACCGACAACCAGGAACTGACAACCGATACTCAGCCGCGTCCGAGGATCAGCTTGGCGATCGTCTGGAGCTGCATGAACGACGTTCCTTCGTAAATCTTGCCGATTTTCGAGTCGCGCAAATACTTCTCCATCGGATAATCCCGCGTGAATCCGTAGCCGCCGTAGACCTCCAGCGCTTCGCTCGCCACCCGCTC
>JASHQD010000318.1 GCA_030037755.1 Terriglobia bacterium | reverse complement strand
GGGGCGGGTTTCAAACCCGCCCCTACGCCGGAATTGGAAGCCCGCGAGCTACTGCCGCACCCGGAAAGGCACGTTGCTCGAAAGCGTGCCGCCGGGCGTGACCACCTGGACCGTTCCGGTGGTGGCACCCGCAGGAACCCTCGCCCCGATCAGGGAAGGCGAAAGCACATTGAAGACGGCGGGTGTGCCGTTGAACGTGACGCTGGTTGCGCCCGTCAGATTGGTCCCCAGGATCTTGACGGGGATTCCCACCGGGCCGAGGGTCGGCTGCGTTTCCACGAAGGGCGCGAGACCCATCGACAAGCTGAAGACTGTGCCATAACCGATAGCCCCGCCTGAGTCGGTTGTGCCGTACAGACTCCCATTGGTGTCCTCGACCAGCGCTAGGGGCCAAGAGCCATCCGTGCAGCCGTATTGCGAGCAAAAGCTGTACAGGGTCCTCAGAGTGCCGCCTGGAGTGATCTTAAAGATCGTCCCATCATCAGGACCGTTGGCCCCGCCATAGGGCGTTGTCCCATAGAGGTTCCCATCGGTGGCCTGGATCAGCCCCACCCAGGGATTTTCCCCGTCCGTGCAGTTGCTTTGGGAGCAGAAGCTGTAGAGCGTCGTCAGGGTGCCAGTTGGGGTGATTTTGAACACGGTCCCGCAGGTCCCCAAAAAACACCCGTCGTTGGCGCCGCCGGTATACGTCGTCCCGTAGAGGTTCCCATCAATGGCTTGGACCAGCCCCGCCGTGGGGTAGTTGCCATCCGTGCAACCCGCTTGGGAGCAAAAGCTGTAGAGCGTGGTCAACGTCCCACTTGGGGTGATCTTGAAGACCGTGCCACAGCTGGAGTAGGAGCAGAGGCTGCTGTTGGTGGCTCCGCCATAGGAGGTTGTTCCGTACAAGCTCCCATTGGTGGCCTGGACCAGCGCGCCCCAGGGCGATCCGCCGTCCGTGCAATCGCTTTGCGAGCAGAAGCTGTAGAGCGTTGTCAGCGTGCCGTCAGGCGTGATTTCGAAAACCGTGCCGCCGCCGTTAGCCCCGCCACCTGAGGTGGTCCCATAGAGGTTCCCATTGCTGGCCTGGACCAGGCCCGCTCCAGGAAATACGCCGTCGCCGCTTTGCGAGGCAAAGTTGTACAGCGTCGTCAGCGTGCCATCAAGGGTGATTCTGAAGACCGTGCCGCAGCCGAAGGAAAAGGAGCAGAAAGTGCCAGTCCCGCCTGCAAATGTTGTTCCGTACAAGCTTCCATTGCCGGCTTGGACTAGTCCCGCCCTCGGGTCGCTACCGTCGGGGCAATTGGTTTGGGTGCAAAAGGTGTACAACGTCGTCTCCGTACCACCTGGGGTGATTTTGAAGACGGTGCCGTAGCTGATGCTGGACGAGCCCGTTATCCCGTACAGGTTTCCATCGGTGCCTTGGAGCAGCCCCGCCACGGGGTCGGCGCCGTTTGACCCGTTGAAGCTGAAAATCGTGGTGAACGTCTGTGCCTGTGCCGTTCGCGCCGCCAGCAGGGTCAGCAGCGCGATTACAACCGCGATCGCGATGCTTGCGGCTCGCAGGTGGAGAATGTGTGTGTGAGTTCCTCGTTTGTCAGCCATGGAGGCTCCTTTTGGCTTCTATCGGGCGTGATTAGCTTGTCTGGATATATAACGGGCGCAATTACCTTGAAGGTGCTGTGAGGCCTATCACTGGCGGTTGTGACCAAAGTCGTTAAGGTTGGGCGCGGCGCGCGCATGAAAGGGGTCAGGGGCTAGGGGTCAGGGGTCAGGGGCTAGGCGATAGGGGTTTGGGGTTTGGGGGCTACGGTGCTACGCTCGAGGCGCGGTGACGGCAGACGTAGCACCACTTCAGTGACCGAAAAGAGCCTCTAGCTGACGGCGGCCGTGAACGACGCGCAGGACAAGCACATCCTCGTTCTCGACGCAGTACACAATGACATATTCTCCCACGGGAAGGCTTCGGTATCCGGGACCGAAATCTTCCTCGCGGGAACGTCCCATATAGGGGAAGCGTGCAAGGGTGAAGAAACGGTCTGTAATGGTGTCGATGAGGCGGTTGGCAATTTCGATGCTGCTGCTTTCCTTGGCAACGTAGAGCCAGATGTCGTCAAGATCGGCCTCGGCGCGTTGGGCAACACGGTGGGCCATCAGGGGGTCGTGGTCAGTTCCGCAAGCAGGCGGGTGCGTCCTCGTTCTTTGACTTCGCTCGCAAGCTGCCGCATCGATTCCGGGGTGATCGCCCGGTCTTCTCCGCGTGCTAGCGAAGCGCGGGCCTCGTCAAGCGTGAGAAGGAATTCCGCGCGCTGGCGCTCGCGCTCTTCCCACAAAGCCAGCGCCTCCTGTACGGCGTCCTCTTCCGAGCGAAGCCGTCCCGTTTCAATGGCGCGGCGGGCGAAAGCCTTCTGGTCCGGGGTAAGGTCGATCTGCATGGCTCTAGGATACGACCAACACAGCCTTCGGGCAACGGGTTCCCTCGCTATGATCGCCCCTGCCCAGCCGCTTTTCTTGCCACTCGCCACTCGCCACTCGCCACTTGTAGCCCCATGCCGCTCTGGCCACCCGCAAATTTTTAGCTTGACTTTGGTGAGAACTGGTATATAATTAACGCATACCTAAACAGCGAGCGAAAGAGGCTATGTCCGCGGGCGCCAATCCGGTCCGGCAAGTCGCAATGTCTGTGCGAACTCCGGCCCCGTCGGGTCCCACCGCCGCCGCGGCTCGACCGGACCCGGCATCGCCGCGGGCAAGCGCCGGTCCCGTGCGCACCCCCGGGGGCCTCAGCTATGACTGAAAACACAGGACTTAAACGAACTGAACGGGCTATCTTCTTGTTTTTGAGTGAGATAAGTGACATTCGCGGAAACGAACTGTCACGCCTAAGCTCCTTCCCATCTGTCTCTTATGCCCGATTTCTCCAGAAGATTCATTCGTTCGCGGCAGCTCCAATTGCGGATTCGCGCGCATCGTCGCGTCCTGCTGGGCCAGAATCCCGTCACGCCCGTGTTCAAAATACTGGACTTAAACGAACTGCACGGGCTATCCTCTTGTTTTTGTTAAAGATAGGCGAAATTTGCGGAAACGAACTGGCGCGAGTAAACTCTTTATCGTCAGTTGCGTACGGCCGATTTCTCCGGCAGGTTCATTCGCGTTTGCGGCCCCTCCGCCCGCGGAATTCCGGAGCGCGGCCCGGTTGCTGCGAAA
>JASHQD010000317.1 GCA_030037755.1 Terriglobia bacterium | reverse complement strand
GGCCGCGTCGTCGCCTGCGTCTATACAGAACTGCGCGGCGAGCGCGGATACTTCGGCATGCTCGCGGTCGATCCATCCGAACAAGGGACAGGACTCGGACGCCGTATGGTGGAAGCCGCGGAGGATTACTGCCGCGAACGCGGCTGCAAGTTCATGGACATAACCGTCCTTGATCTGCGTCCCGAATTGCCGCCCTTTTACCGGAAGCTCGGTTACATCGAAACCGGCACGGAGGAATTCCACCCGTCGCGGCCGCTCCGCGACGGGATCGAGTGTCACTGTATCGTGATGTCCAAGACGCTCTAAGGAACCGGCGCTCCTTCAGGCAGCAGCCCTTCGGCCCTCAGTTCCTGCCAGAAATCGCCGGGAATCGCAACGGTCATCAGCTGGAAATTCTCTTCCACTTCCGCGGCGGAGCGCGCGCCGGGGATTACCGAAGCCACTGCCGGATGCGCGAGCGGAAACTGCAGCGCCGCCGCTTTCAGCGAAATCCCGTGACTCAACGCGATTCCTTCGATCTTGCGCACTCGTTCCAGGACCTCCGGCGGAGCCGATTTGTAATCGAACTTCGATCCCGAAAGCGCGCCGCCCGCGAGAATGCCGCTGTTGTACGGTCCGCCGACAATGATGCTGATCTTCCTCTGCTCGCAAAGCGGCAGCAAATCGGCCAGGCCGGAATGGTCGATCAAGGTGTAGCGTCCTGCGAGCAGGAAGCAATCGAAATCGCCCTCGCGCGCGAATCGCGCCAGCATTTCGGCCTGATTCATCCCCGCGCCGATGGCGCTGACCACGCCTTCGCTGCGCAGCCTGGCGAGCGCCGGATAGGCGCCGAGCAGCGCCTCGTCGTAGTGATCGTCGGGATCGTGGATGTAGAGAATGTCCACGCGATCGAGTCCGAGGCGCTTCAGGCTGTCTTCGAACGACCGCATCACGCCGTCGTAACTGAATTCAAACACGGGCTCGAACGGCGCGGGACGATCGAACCAGAAGCTCTCGACCTCGCCCGTTTCGGCAGGCACGAGTACGCGCCCGACCTTCGTCGAGAGGACGAAGCTCTCGCGGGGCACGCTTCGCAGGACTTCGCCCATGCGGCGCTCGCTCAGGCCGTGCCCATACAGCGGCGCGGTATCGAAATGATTGATCCCGAGCGCCAGGGCCGCCGAAACGCTCTTCGCGGCCTCCGCGTCCGAAACTTCGCGATAAAGTCCTCCGAGCGCGGCGCCGCCCATGCCCATCCGCGTCACCTGCAACGCGGTCTTGCCGATCTGTGCTTTTTCCCTTGGATTCACGCCCGGCTCCTGCTTGCTACTTGCGCTTTCCGCGTGCGGAAGGTTTCCGCTTTGATGACGCCGGCTTCGCCTGCTTGGGACGAGCCTGCTTGGCGGGAGCGGCAGTTGGCCGGACAGCGGTCGACGGCTTGGCCTTTACGCGTCTTGGCCTCGCTTCCGACAGCTCAGGACGTTTGGAAGGCACGACGATCGCGGCCCCGCCGCTCGTCAAGACGTGTTGTTGCAAGTCGAGTGCAAAGCTGTCAAAAACCGACGCCGCGCCGCTCGATCCGATGGCTAGGAATTCGCAGCCGAGCGAGGTGTCGCTCACGGTCAAGCGCAGAAATCCCCATTGCGTGTCGTTGTAGGATTCAAGCGTCAGGGGATTTCCGTCGGCGTCGGTGCCGGTAACGGGGGGCACCGGTTTCACGCCACCGCTGCCGGTGCTGAATGTCGAGAGGTTGTAGTAGCCACCTGTGCCGGCCACAATGAAGGGGATCTGCCGGTTTTGCACCACCCGCGTATAGCGCTCGTAGAGATGCGCATGGCCGGAAAGGACCAGGTCCGGAAGGATCCCAGCCTGCGTGCAAGCGTTGTCGATGTCCGTCAGCATCATCGGATTCGGCGTGTGCTGGCTGCTGCCCGTGAAAGGCGGGTGATGGACGGCAATGATGAGCGCCCGCACGTCGCCCTGATTGCGCTCGGTGAGGGCATTGGCCAGCTGCTGCTCAAGGAAAGTCAACTGCGCGGTTCCCGCCGCGCCGCCGCTGATCACCCCCTGGGTCGAGCCCTCGCTGGTGTTCGAATATAGCCCGATGATTTTGATGAAGGGCGCGTCCAGCGTGAAGTAGACCCCGGGCTGCGTCATGGTGGTGCGCGACACGCCGGCGGCGATCGAGGCGTGCGTCGGCGTCTCGGTGCAGAAGTTCTCCGTGAACGCCTGGAGAGAGGTTGCCGTCTCGCCGGAGTACAGCACGCCATCGTGATTGCCGGGTATGGCGAAGATGGGCGCGTTGTAGTTGCGGTAGGGATCGTAGAACTGGTCGTAGTAGTACTGCTCCTGCCCGAAGTAATAGACCACGTCGCCGAGATGATAGAAGAACGCCGGGAGGCCGGTCGCGGGCGTCTTGCCGGCCAGGTCGGCCGTTAACGCATCAGCCACGGCGAACTGGTACGAGGGTTCTTTAACTCCCCCCGTGTCGCCGACGGCATGAAAGACGATGCTGCCGGCATTCTGAATCGCGGCCACGTCCGCCGCGGCAAGCACCTGATCGAGCGACATCTCCGGCGGAGACTGCCAGGGCGCCGGAATCGGCTCGGTGACCGGCGTCGTATCGATGCTGGAATCGGCGAAGACGTCCTGCGGGTTGAAAGTATCGTAGTTGTCGGGCGTCGCAGTGGGATCGGCGAAGACAAATCCGTTGGTACCCATGGTTGGTTTATCCTCCGTGCGTTAGAAGCGGTTTCGAGGGATTGCGAACTCACCAAGACCGGCGTTCCAGAACGGCCTTCAGATTCCGCTTACTGTGGAGCACAGCGACTATTTGAAGCGGGATTGTGTCTGGCCGGTAGACAAGCACGTAATTGGGAAATCTCTGCACCGTCCAAAATCGAACCGGACGAGATGTTACGTCCTGTCGCTTCACACCCATCAGCGGATACTCCGCCAAACGGCGGCAGCTCGCAATGATTTCCAGGTCCACCCGGTTAGCCGCCTCCATGTTGTCTTCCGCTATGAACCATCAGATTTCATCGAGATCCTCGGCTGCTCGCGACGTGAACTCGAAAGCCGCGCTCATCCCTGGCCCTTGGCCCTTTCGGCCCGCCGTTTTCGCAACATCTCAATCGCGCGGTCACCGTCGATCAATTCGCCACGCTCCGCCTGCAAGAAACCCTCCTCGATATGAGCTGCCAGGGCCTCCCGCTGTTCGACCATCCAGTCCTGAAGTTCAAGCTGTTCCCGGATGATGCTGAAGGCCTGGTCAAGAACGTCATCCGGGTTCTGGTAAGCGCCGGAGTGAACGGCTAGCTCAATAACGCGTTGTTGCTCCGGCTTAAGTTCGATCGTCATGGCAAATCCTTTCGAGGCTGACCTATCCAACTTACCGCCGCGCCGGCCTTTCGTCAAAGCAAGGACTGGCAGCGCGGCCTGTTCAGTTGAATTGTCTTGCCGCCTCCTGCTAACGTCGAAAGTCAAAAGATTGGCGCAGGCTAGAGCATGCTCGTTGCACCAAGAAAAGTGGAGATGATAGCGCGATGTCAGCGAACTCGGCCAACCCCGTTACTGAGTCAGGTACCACGGCGCACTCCGGAGCCAGGCGATTTCTCGTCACTGGCGCCAAAGGATTCATCGGATCGTGGATCGTGAGGGTCCTCGTCGAGCGCGGCGACAGGCCTCTGATTCTCGATCTCGATGCCGAGTCGCATCGTTTGCGGGCGCTGCTCACCCAGGAGCAGCTCGAAAGCGTCGGGTTCATCCAGGGAGACGTGAGCAGGCTCGAAGACGTGGAGCGCGCCGTGGCGGATAACGGCGTGACGCACGTGATTCATCTGGCGGCCCTGCAGGTTCCGTTTTGCGTCGCCAATCCGCCGCTCGGCGCGCTCGTGAACGTGGTGGGCACCGTCAATGTACTTGAGGTGGTCAAGAGGCACCGCGATCACGTGCGGAAGGTGGTGTACGCAAGCTCGGCGGCAGTATTCGGCACGGAGGAGTTCTACGGCGCCGACCACATCACCGACGACGCGCCCTTGCAGCCGGCGACGCTCTACGGCGTCTTCAAGCAGTGCAACGAAGGCACAGCCCGCGTTTATTATGCCTCTGACGGAATTTCCAGCGCCGGGCTGCGGCCTTCGACGGTCTACGGCGCCGGGCGCGACCAGGGTCTGACGTCGGGACCGACCAAGGCGATCAAGGCCTGCGTGGCCGGGCGCCCCTACACGATCCGGTTCACGGGCCGCGCCGACATGCAGTACGTGCGCGACACAGCCATCACGTTCATTCGCGCCGTGGAATCGGATCTGGAAGGAGCGCGGATCTATACGCCCCGCGGAGCGGTGGTGAGCGTGGAGGAGATCCTGGCGGCGCTCGAACGCCAGTTCCCGGAGGCGCGGCGCCTGATTCGCGCCGAAGGTAATCCGATCCCGGTTGCCGCCGATGTGGAGAACAACGCGATCCGCAAGGACTTTCCCGATCTGCCCGTGACGCCGCTCGACGAAGGCGTCCGCGAGACGGCGGACATCTTCCGCAGACTGCAGCAGGAAAATCGACTCGACCTCCGCGAGTTGGATGTGTAGTCCGCAGTCTCCTGATCATTGCGTCCAGATCGGGGCGGTGCTAGAGTTTGTGGCAGGGCTACTCCGTATGCACAGCGTATCCGACAAGAGTGAAATAGCAAAAGCGCTCGCCGCTGCGCACCGAGAAGTGGAGCCGGGGATCAGCCGCATCATCCGGGTGGTCGCGGATCGGGAGGATGATTCGGCCGAGCCGGTGAAGCTGCTCGAGGTCAGCCGCGACACACCACGGGCTGGCATCGTGCCGATCGCTTTCGGTGCCGCCCCGCCGGAGATTCCGTTTCCGTCAGTCGTGATCGAGGTGACGGAGGGCGAACTGGAGGATATTCGATCCGGCAGCTTGCCGTTGCCCCACGGCTGGAGGCTGCAGGACACGCTGTACCCGGCCGGGGCTTGAAAATGGCAACGTGGAGCGAGGCGTTCGCAGCCCAAGCACGATCAGAACGCGATGCATACTACCTGCTGGCGAAGAGCAGTCTACCGGCGAGCCACCGTCTGCATTGCCTTCAAATGTGGCTCGAGAAACTCTGCAAAGCGTATCTGTGGTGGACGCCGGAGGCCGGTTCCGAGGAACTACGAAGAAAACACAACGTTGTCGCCAAGGTTTTACCGAGCCTCATCTCTATTTATTGGCGTCGCCTCGGGTTCGACCGACATCCGGATATGACTCAGGTTCGACAGCTTTGCCGGGAAGTAGACCTCCTGCATCCTCAGGTCAATGACAGCCGACGAAGGCAGGACAACGTCGAGTATCCGTGGCCAGGGATTTCTGGCGGGGTCGAAGTCCCGGCTCAATGGAGATTTCCGATCGCTGCCAGGCTCTACCAGGTGCCCGGCCGCCTGCTCCTGAAGGGTGCCGATCTTCTCACGCTGGATCCCGCCGTCTTCCAACAGCAATGACTCCCAGCATGACTTTTCCAACAATCCGGCGAGCGACGACGTGCCGGAGCGTCCGCGCCTCATCCCATGGCGAGCCTATCTGATTTCGCCGCTACTCGCTTGCGCAGACCCGCGGGTCTGCGCGTGACCCGCGTCGCGCTGCAGGTGCTCGGCTCGGCCGCCATCATCGTCGCCATCACTTTCGCCGGATACCGGCACGTCAATGCGACCACCATGGGCTTTGCTTACCTGGTCGCGATTCTGGCGGCGGCGAGCGCCTGGGGACTCATCGAATCGCTGGCCGCGTCGCTTGCGGCTGTTCTCTGCTTCAACTATTACTTCCTGCCGCCGGTGCTGACGTTCACGGTGGCCGATCCGCAGAACTGGGTGGCGTTGTTCGCGTTCCTGGTCACCTCAGTGCTCGGGAGCCAGCTCTCGGCACGCGCGAAACAGCGTACGCGTGAGGCCGTCGAACGCCAGCAGGACATGGAGAGACTCTACACCCTCAGCCGCTCCATTCTGCTGGGCGATGCGGAGGAGAGTGTCGCGCACGGCATCGCGCGGCAGATCGCGCAGGTGTTCAATTTCTCGGCGGCCGCGCTCTACGATCGAGCCACCGGATCGATTTACCACGCCGGCCCGGAAGACGTGCCCGAAATCGACGAGCGCCTGCGCGAAACCGCGCTCAAGGGAACGCTGTTTCAGGACGCCGGCAGCAATACCGTGGTGACGGCGATTCGCCTGGGCGGTGAACCCATGGGAGCGCTGGCGTTGCGGGGCCAGCTTCCCTCCGATACGGTCTTGCAGGCGCTGGCAAACCTGGCGGCGATCGGTCTGGAAAAGGCGCGCGCGCAGGAATCTGCCAATCGCGCGGAGGCCGCGCGGGAGAGCCAGGACCTGAAGGCAACGCTGCTCGATGCGCTTGCTCACGAGTTCAAGACGCCGCTGACGTCCATGAAAGCGTCGACCAGCGCGCTGCTTTCCGGGGTTGTCGCGGACCCGCAGGCACGGCTGGAGCTGATTGCGGTCGTCAACGAGGAAATCGATCATCTCAACCGCCTGGTTACCGAGGCAGTCCACGTCGCCCGCATCGAGGCGGGCGCCATCCAATTGGACCGAGCGCGCCAGCCGCTCACGCCCATCCTGGCGGCGACGCTGCACAGCATGGAATCGGCCATCGAGGGCCGGCAGGTAAAAGTCGATGTCGCGCAGGATCTGCCGCAGGTCAGCGTCGACGCGGACATGACGGTTCTGGCGCTGCGGCAGCTTCTCGACAATGCCTTGCGTTACTCCCCTCGCGGTTCGCCGATTGCGATCCAGGCCGAACGCCGCGACGGACGCGCGGTGGTCTGCATTTCCGACCACGGTCCGGGCGTGCCGGCGGCGGAGCGATCTCGCATCTTCGACAAATTCTATCGTGGCTCCAATGCCAGAAGCACGCATGGGACCGGCATGGGCCTGGCCGTCGCGCGCGAGATCGCGCACGCCCACGGTGGTGAAGTCTGGCTCGACAAAACTTCCTCCGAAGGATCGGACTTCTGCCTCTCGCTGCCGTTCGACGGCGCTGAAGGGAAAACATCGTGAGCGCGGGACGCATCCTGGTGGTGGACGATCAGCCGCAGATCCGGCGCGTGATGAGAACAACACTGGTCGCCAACGGCTACGAGATGGATGAGGCGCGCAGCGGCGATCAGGCTCTGGAGAAGCTGCGTTCCGGGCATTATGACCTCGTCCTGCTTGACATGAACATGCCGGGCATGGACGGCCTGGAAGTCTGCCGCGCCATACGCGCCGCACACCCGGCGCCCGATCTGGCCGTGATTATGCTGACCATTCGCAGTGCCGAGCAGGATAAAGTGCTGGCCCTCGACGCGGGAGCGGATGATTACGTCACCAAGCCTTACAGCACCCCGGAACTGCTGGCGCGGATTCGGGCCGCGCTGCGCCGAGCCCCGCTAGCGTCGGAACTGGGGCAGCGCCGCGTGGCATTCGACCAGGTCGAAATCGACTTCGAGGCGCGCCAGGTCACGGTGCGCGACGCGCCGGTACGGCTGACTTCGAAGGAAATGGATTTGCTCAGCTACCTGGTGGCGCATCCCAACAAGGTTCTGAGTCATCGCGAGATTCTGCAGGCGGTTTGGGGACCGGACTACGGCGACGAGCACGAGTATCTGCGCGTCTTCATCAACCGGCTGCGAAAGAAAATCGAGCCCACCCCCGCGAAGCCGCGCTACCTGCTGACCGAGCCCTGGGCCGGTTATCGATTCCATTTGCCTCAATCTGACTGACTCGGAGAGCCGGGTTCCGCTGTCCGTGGCTTGCAAAAATCCGACCGGAACGATATTTTCACGTGACGATCTCGAGTTGGAGGAGGACTGATGCGACGACTGGCGCAGCTTTCCATGCTGCTGATGACTGCTGTAGCGATGGCTTTGCCCGCGGCCGGGCAGGAGAGCGATCTGTTCAGCCTGGGCGGCCTGGCCGCGCCTCACGATTACGTCCAGCACCGATCGTCCAGTTACGACCGGACCGGCGCCAATGCCGACTATCGCCAGCTGCCTCCGGGCCAGAGCCTCACGCTGCTCGACGCCGACGGGCCGGGCGAGGTGACCCACGTCTGGTTCACCATCGCCAGTTCCGAGATGTTCCACCTCAAGAAGCTGGTCTTGCGCATGTATTGGGACGGCGAGTCCACGCCCAGCGTCGAGACACCGGTCGGCGATTTCTTCGGCCTCGGGCTCGGCGATTATTTCCTTTACCAGTCGCTCCCGCTGTCGGTCGGCGCTGACAATGCGCTCAATTCCTTCTTCCCGATGCCGTTCGCCAAACACGCGCGGATCACGGTGACGAATGAAGGCCGCCGCGGGGTGGGCGCGTACTACTACAACATCGATTACCGCACCTATTCGCATCCGCTGCCCGAGGGCACACTGTACTTCCACGCGCAGTATCGTCAGTGCACTCCCTGCACGGCGATCAAGAGCGACGGGAGGAATCTGTACGGCCAGAACAACTACGTTTGGGTCGAGGCGCAAGGCCGCGGACACTTCGCCGGCGTCACCATGTCGGTGCTGGAGAACGCCGACGGTTGGTGGGGCGAGGGCGACGACATGTTCTTCGTCGACGGCGAAAAGCAGCCTTCGATCAACGGCACGGGAACCGAAGATTATTTCCTGGGCGCCTGGGATTTCGGCGGCAAGCCGTTCGCCTACGAACTTTTTGGCGCGCCTCAGGTCGGTCCGGAGCGCGCGGGATCGCGCTGGAGCGTCTATCGATTTCATCTCGACTCACCCATCACGTTCACCAAGTCGCTGCGGGCCACCATCGAGCACGGCACCGCGGACGATCGCGCGGACAACTACTACTCGGTCGCTTACTGGTATCAGACCGAGCCGCATGCGCCGTTTCCCCCGCTCCCGCCGGTGGAGGATCGTGTGCCGAAGCTGCATCCTGCCGGGCAATAGTTGCTGACGTAGGGTGCTGTAGCGGCGGTGTCCCCACCGCCGTTTCGAATGAACGTCAGCTTGAAATCGCAAAGCTCTTCTCGGCGGCGGTG